>JALXAI010000306.1 GCA_026992215.1 Desulfobacterales bacterium
TTTGAACTTCATTTAAAAAATAGCTGCAACTTGTGACGGTAATCCTGGCATGGAGCCTCCATTTTTTGCATCGCTGGCATCGCGATCAGGGTTTTTGGTGCTTGTTGCATGAACCGGGCTAGTCTTCCCTTATCATGCTTGTACCGCACTTAGGGCATTTTACATCAAGGCACGGAACACCTCTTTGGTGCGGTACTTTTTCACCGCAGGAAGGGCAAACACAATTGCCGGCAGGGCCTCTGCCACCAAATCCTCTGCCCTGACCCTGTCCTCGTCCTTTTCCTCCACCCCAGCCACTGCCAGAGCCACCTCGTCCTTTTCCCCCACAAACAAAACTTTTCCCGCTCATAATTTCTCTCCCTTCGATTGGTAATCGGTAACTTCTTTCGTCTTTCTGAAGATGTCTGATTATCAGTAAACGATTTTTTGGCCAGGCGAAGACCGCCGACACAGGAGGTGTGTTTTGCCGTCTCTGGGCCTCTTTCCCCGGGGCAATGGGTCAGAGTATGCAACATTGTTCTATTATTAACCGGTGCCACGGTTATTCCATCTTGGCCAAGCATCAGGGAGTACCTCCCTGCTTGAGCTTTCCGTTTGTTCTATTCTCCCCGGGACTCCATGCTCCAACATATTTGTAGTCAATGGCGTACAGACTCTTTGTTCCTGTTTCCGGGAAAGTGAGTTCGTCACCTGCTACTTCGAAGTATAACAGATTTAACCTTGAAGACGAGGTCTAATATATAGTATTTGCAAGTGTCTGAACTTTTATGGTATAGGACTTTTCAGAGTGGCGCTGGAGGAATGACCTTTCATTATGTTTATTGAAATGATCAAGAACAAGAAAACGTGGATTTTCGCTTACATTGTTATAGTCTGCGTCACGGGTGCCATGGTCTTTTTTAGTAGTAACGGCTTTGTCCACCTTTTTAAAATGAAAAAGGAACTCTACGAGCTGGCCAGAAAAAATGACGAACTGAAGCGGGAGAACATGCGCCTGTTAAAGAATATACAGCTATTTACCAGTAGAAGGATTCTGCAGGAGGAGTCCATCAGAAAAGAACTTGGCTGGGTTAAGGAGGGAGAAATTGTAATTGATTTCCCCGCTCAGCGTCCCTCCAAGGCAATCCATCCGGAAAGCGTTGTGCTCGATAGGTAAAAATGGGTAACGCTGAATTCCATGAAAGCCATTTAGCAAAATAACCCTTTTTTGTGGGTCATTTAACCAAAGTTTTTTAATTTAGAACGTATCATGATCAGTTGCAGAGCTCTTACGTTTAACTCACCAGAAAATCAGCGAAAACAGGCAGTGAAAACGTAGACTTTTCCCGGCACAATTTCGCTAGTAGAGCGAAATGTCGGCACATGTGCGATATTTCAATTCCCCGGTGTCAAATCTCCATTCATTTTTTTAACTTCCCCTTGTTTCTTTATTCAAGCCTTTCCCACGGAATTGTCCTGAAAAAAACAGTGTTGCCAGGGATAGCTCGGCACGGATTGTGCTACTTCCATCATTCAAAACCATAAGCACGCATAGATTCTGAATTTTTAGATGGGTGATCTGATAATCAAGACGGCAAGCAGAACGAATACTTCGGCATTCAATGAAAATTGTTAATGATAACCCCACTCACGGTATAGATTTAAAGAAAGGAGCAAAAGATGCGAACCCCTACTCCTACCCGTGCAAACACCGTAGGTATGCGAAACGTGAACTGCAGATACTACACGAAATGCCTCGATACAGCGGTTGAATCTAACTGGAACTGGTGGTCCTGTCATAGATGCGAGTACAAGTACGATCAGGAAACCCCGGAAGTAATAAACATTGCCGCGTTGTACAGGTTTCTGGTGGAAATCTTCCCTAACAAGCGGGAGCAGATTATCAAGCAATTAAAGGTTAAAGCAGCGTGATATTATCGTGGTCCCGGAGTTAACTTCACCGGATGATATTAACTCCGGGATTCCTGCTCCGTTATTATCCATGTCCCTTCATCAACTCAAATCTTCGTGGCAGCGGGGATCTGCGAATATTTGCCAGGTGGCTTTTTCAAAAAGAGGCCATGCCCTACCGGGATATTTTTCCAAGGAAGCTGATCATCAGGCTTAAATGACCCTGTAAGAACCGTAAGATGACCTGTTTTGGTAAGCAGTAGGCGGATACACTGCTTCTGGATTCGCGGGCATGATTTTGGAATTGGAACTCACGACGGAGCTTGAAATTTCGCTGATGCGAGCATTTTCACGCAAAAGGGTTCTCCTTCAGGGTTACCGGAGAACGTGTTGAAGATAGACGTCCTTCCTGGCACCTACCTGCTTTTTCCTTGACAGAGTCTTTCCTCATCCCTATTAATAATCATCTGGTAAATTGGTCGGTATTTATTTCGTAAGCAAGGTTGAAATTAGGATAAATCTGGAAGGAGTCATGGGCATGTCAAACGTGGAAATGTTGAGTGAAGAAGAGTTGAATTTGCTTCGGGAAAAGATTGAGGACTGTATATTCAAAGAGGTTGCGCTTGCTATTCTTGATGCCTACAAGGATAGAATAAATGAAAGCGAGGCGGCGACGCTTAGAGAAGTTGCGGAGAAAAAGAAAAAATTTGGGTACTGGGTATCCGGGGACGAGGAGTACGACAGGGAGTTTCAACTGGCCCTTGATCTTGCGAGAATAAAGGTGATCAAAGGAAACACGTGTGATGACAGGGAAGATTACAGGCTTGCCAAGAAAATAGCGAAAGAAAACCCGAGTCTTGTGGGGCTCAACACGTTTGATTATTTTCGCCAGTATTGCCTCTTCTTATCTGAACAAGCGAGAGCAATGCGTGAATTCGGTTTAATTGAATTGGCCAGGCAGGATGAATTGCCGGGCCAGATAGCGCTTTCATAATCTCAAAACATAACAATTATGGTAACTATGGCAAAAACGGATTTTCCCGTTGAAATAAGGGATCTTGTTATTCCCGGGACCTCTGGACGGTATGTTTACCACTGTCTTGGTTGCGGTCGGGATTGGAGTATTGAAGATCTCCTTTACACCTGCCCCGAGTGCAGGAGCGTTCTTTTGATAGAGGACAGGGAGTGGGACCGTTTGAAGAAAGTTCCCGGAAGAGCGTGGCGGCAGCTTTTCGACTACAGGAAAATGGTAGATCACCCATCGCTCAACGGAATTTTTCTCTATTACGAGCTTATTGCCCCCGTGATTCCGCTGGAGGATGTAATCTGCCTGGGCGAAGGCCACACTCCGGTGGTCGAAGCTAATGAGATCCTCCAGGACTGGGTAGGCATGCAGTTTTACGTTAAAAACGACGGGCAGAATCCGAGCGCTTCGTTCAAAGACCGGGGGATGGCGGCTGCTTTCAGTTACATTAACTATGCCATGAAGCGCAGAGGCCTTGACAGCGTACTTGCCATTTGTGCATCCACGGGGGACACGTCGGCTTCGGCGGCACTCTACGCGTCTTACCTGGGGAAAAAAGTCAAGTCCGTGGTTCTGTTGCCTCACGGCAAGGTCACTCCTCAACAGCTTGCCCAGCCGTTGAGCAACGGTGCTACGGTTCTCGAAATACCCGGCGTATTTGATGACTGCATGAAAATCGTGGAATTCCTGGCAGACAACTACCCGGTTGCGCTTCTCAATTCCAAGAATGCGTGGCGCATAAAGGGCCAGGAATCGTATTCGTACGAGCTTGCTCAAGCATTTAACTATGATCTCGGAAACCACACGGTTGTTGCACCGATAGGTAACGCGGGGAACATTACCGCAATTATCAGCGGGTTTTTGAATCTTTACGATCTTGGAATAATAGACTCACTCCCCCGAATACTTGGTGTACAATCCGAGCATGCCAACCCGGTATACCGGTACTACCTGGAACCTGAGGCTTGCAACCGCAGGTTTGAACCGGTCAAAGTCAGACCGAGCGTGGCTCAGGCAGCCATGATAGGCAACCCGGTATCCATGCCCCGGGTAATTTACCTGGTTGAAAAGTACAGGGAAATTGGCGGTTATGAAAGTTTTCTTGTGGAGGAAGTGAAAGAGCAGGAAATAATGGAATCGATGCTTGTCGCCAACAGGAACGGTCACATTGTGTGTACTCAGGGGGGGGAAGGGATAGCCGGGCTGCGAAAGGCTTTAAAAAGAGGTATAATCGACAGATCTGGAGTTGCTGTAGTTGATTCGACGGCACATGTTTTGAAGTTTCTCGTATTCCAGGAAAAGTACTTCACGGACAGTTTCGAACCGGAATTCGAAATTGAGACCAGGGAGAGTTTGAAAAACCGCCCCAGGTACGTTTGTCCTCCGGACCTGGAAAAGACACCGGCTGATGGCGGGGTGCTCACTGAAGAAGAGTTTGAACTGTTTGTGCGTCGTACGGCTATTGAAATTGCAAGGATCCTGAACATAGACAACAAGGGATAAAAGCTTTTATTCATCATGCATGTATACGGATATCGTGACAGGTTTCCACAGATAGACCCTTCGGTGTTTCTGGCTCCGTTATCCGTGGTAATTGGTGACGTGGTAATCGGGGCGAAAAGCAGCATATGGTATCAAACCGTTGTGAGGGGAGATGTCAATTACATTCGGATAGGTGAGGCAACGAATGTGCAGGACAGCTGTGTTTTGCATGTGACCCGGGAACGCTTCCCGCTTGAGATCGGGAATCTCGTTACAATAGGTCATCACGCAACTGTTCACGGCTGCGTGGTGGGTGATGGGTGCCTCATCGGGATCGGCTCAACTATCCTGGATGGAGCAAAAATAGGGGAGGGCTCCCTGATCGCGGCAGGTTCCCTTGTTACTCCCGGTACAGAAATCCCACCGGCCTCTCTTGTTATGGGAGCTCCCGCGAAGGTAAAACGAAAACTGACCAGGGAAGAGCAGGAAAATATAGCAAGCACTTCAAAACATTACGTGAAACTGGCGGCTGAATACAGGAATAATCTGGCAGGTGCTGGCCATTACCACCTACCCGGAGCAAGGTAACCCACGATTTGCTTATTTTTCAGGTGATTTGGTAAGGGCCGGGCCGCAACCAATTTTTATTGATTGTTACAGTGCCTTGCTACATCAATAATTACAGGTCAATGGCGGTAACATAATAATCGCGTTTTAAGACCACCTGAGGTGCTTGTTTCCCCGGTCTTTTTTCTCGTCGGGCATTGCAGAGTCACTGATAGCAACCTGAACCTTCCAACTCCCCGAGAACCGGATTCGCATAGAGTCATGCTTGAAAAAGCGGGTTTCGTACGGTATTATTTTGCCCAGTCGCACTGTTTTTTTATTATGTACCTTTGTTTGCCCGAGTAACTCTCCTCTTCTATCACGCCTCGCTTTTTAAGTTCGTCTATAGCGGTCTCGAATTGCTCGGGGCTTCCCTGCCAGTAGGGAGTTATGGCATCATCAGTGAGGATCTTCCCTTTTTCCTGAAGTGAGCAGAGCATGATGTATGCCGAGGTTGCTTCAACAGAAAGCTCAAGGTTGAAAATTTCTCTTTCCATTATCATCACGTTCTCCATTTGTTCTAAAACCAGTAATCTTCTTGACCCTATTTTCCAGATAGATGATAAATAAAGGAAACAACACCGGGATGCAACAGCAATGATGCGCAGGATAGCCTCTTGAAGCTTTTAACACCTTCCAGCATCAAGATAACGGGTATCCGGAAAACCGCTGCGCTTACCGGGATCCGAAAACAGGGCCCGTAA
>JALXAI010000307.1 GCA_026992215.1 Desulfobacterales bacterium
AAAAATTTCCCACGCTTCTTTCCCGTCGCATGCTTCCAGGAAGGATACCGGGAGATCGCTGAGAAGCATGGTAAGGAGTTTTCTCATTCTTGTTTCGTCTTCAACTATCAGAATCTTCGGTGTCATTTCTTGTTCCCAGGCACTTAAAGATCAAAACAAACTTGGTTCCTTCCGGCGGGTTTTCAAAGACGTCTATTTCAGCCCTGTGCAATTTCAGTATCTGGCGAACGATGGAAAGCCCCAGGCCGGTTCCGTTCGTCTTGGTGGTGAAAAAGGGATCAAATATCTTCTCGCGCACGTCAGCGGCTATTCCGTGTCCGCTGTCAGCTACTTCCACGCAAAAGAGGGCTCCGTTGTTTCCTTCCCTGCCTTTTCCCTGAAGATCGTTTCCCCGCTTAACATAGCCCGCAATTTTGATACTTCCCCCTTGCGGCATGGCCTGCGCTGAGTTGATAAGCAGGTTCAAAAAAACCTGCCGCACCTGGTCCCTGTCAACTTCGGCATAAACCGGTTCCCGGGGAAGATCCTTCTCTATTTTTACGCTGAGCTCGGCAAAGCGGTCTGTCACGGAACTTACGGTATCAGATATAACTTCCACCAGGTCCACTTTCTCGAACCTTGGCTTTGCCGGCTTTGCGAACTCCAGAAACGTATTGAGGGTTTTGTTAAGCCTTTTAACCTCCTGGACAATGAACTCCATCGCTTCCTTCCTCATTTCCTCCGGCCTCGCGTCGTTCATCGCCACCTGGGCGGACGAGAGAATGATCCCCAGGGGATTCTTGATTTCGTGCGCGATACCGGCTGTCAACTGTCCCAGGGCGGCCATCTTTTCTTTTTCCGCAAGTTCCATGTATGTCTTCTCGAGTTCTTCCCTGCTCTGCTTAAGCGATTCGGCCATCTGGTTAAAGGAACTTGCAAGGGAACCTATAACTCCACCGCTTTCCACGGTTACCTTTTGTTCCAGGTGCCCGTCACTTATTCTTCTTATCCCCTTTTCAAGCGCCATAAGAGGTCTCACCACCGTCCTGGCAATAAGAAAGCTTAAAATGGAAGCGATCACTATTGCAAATATGGTCATGGTGATTGCTGCCTGCTTTATCTTGGCTATGTCAGAAAGGAAATCAGATACCGGCAACGTTACACCGATGGTCCAGTCATTTTGGGGAAAGTCGGTGTACGCTGTAAAATATCTTTCACCGAAATAGTAAGTGGTCCCGAATTTTTGATTCCTTTTTTTCAGGGTTCTTAGCCTGAGGCTCAGGCGGGCTATCTCGTCAAGCCCCCTGGTAAACTTGACCAGTTCCGGGTGCGCTATGATTCGTTCGGTGGAGTTTTCGATTATGAAAGGATAGCCGTGCTTGCCTATTTTTATTTTTTTCAGGAAATTGGAAAGAGTGGACAGATCGATATCTATTCCACACACGCCCGTAATATTGTGTTCCCTGTCGAAGACGGGCACTGAAGCGGTGATGCCCGGGCTTCTTGATGATGCAAAAATGTATACCCTGGTCCAGAACAGGGAACCGGTCTTTACGGCGCCCCGGTACCAGGGACGTGTCCTGGGATCGAACAGCTT
>JALXAI010000308.1 GCA_026992215.1 Desulfobacterales bacterium
GGCGGAACTCATGCGCTTGCTGCTGGATGAACACGGGATGAACTGGGAAAAAGCCTGGGAAATAACAACTAAGACTTTCTCATACACCAACCACACCCTGCTTCCCGAAGCCCTGGAAAAATGGCCCCTCGATCTCTTTTCAAGCCTGCTGCCAAGGCACATGGAAATAATTTACGAGATTAACAGCAGGTTCCTGGAAGAGGTAAGACTGAGATACCCCGGAGATGATAACCGTCTACGATCCATGTCGATAATAGAGGAAACCGGGGGCAGGTACGTTCGAATGGCCAACCTTGCGTGCGTGGGGAGTCACAGGATAAACGGGGTTGCGAGAATCCACACCGATCTTTTGAAAAGGCACACGTTGCGCGATTTTGAAGATTTCTGGCCTGGTAAAGTAACGAATATAACCAACGGCGTGACGCCCAGGCGCTGGATGGTCGTCAGCAATCAGAGGCTCAGCACGCTCATTACCGACGCGATAGGCGAAGGGTGGATAACGGACCTTGAAAGACTCAGAGAGCTGGAAAAGCTGGCAGAAGACAGCGCTTTCAGGGAAAAGTGGCGGAAAGTCCGGGAGAAGAACAAGGAAGACGTTTCCAATATGGCGTTTTCCCGGGGACTGAAAGTGGATCCACGTTCAATGTTTGATGTGCAGGTAAAACGTATCCACGAGTACAAGCGACAGCACCTGAACGTGCTTCATATTATTACCCTCTACAACAGGATTAAGGATAATCCCGATCTTGATGTAACACCGCGTTCCTTTGTTTTCGGCGGCAAGGCTGCTCCCGCCTATTTCATGGCGAAACTTATCATAAAGCTCGTAAATTCCGTGGCTGATGTTGTTAATAACGATCCGGACGTGGCAGGCAGAATAAAGGTGTTTTTCATTCCGAACTACAACGTGAAAATTGGTCACATTGTTTATCCCATGGCCGATCTTTCCGAGCAGATATCGCTGGCAGGCAAGGAGGCTTCCGGGACGGGGAACATGAAGTTTGCAATGAATGGTGCCCTGACCATAGGTACTCTCGATGGAGCAAATGTTGAAATAAGGGAAGAAGTCGGGGAAGAAAATTTTTTCCTTTTCGGGCTTACGGTGGACGAAGTTATGGAGCGCAAGGCTACCGGGTACGATCCCATGGAGTATTATCAAAGTGACGAGGAGCTTAAAAGAGCTATTGACCTGATAGGATCCGGACATTTTTCAGCAGGCGATACCGGGTTGTTTCGCCCCCTCGTGGATTCACTGCTGTTGAGCGACGAGTACATGCTTCTTGCAGACTACCGTTCATACGTGGATTGCCAGGACCTTGTCGGAAAAACTTACCTGGACCGGGAGAAGTGGACAAAAATGTCAATATTGAACACCGCGAGAATGGGGAAGTTCTCTTCTGACAGGTCGATATCCGAGTATTGCGAGCAGGTATGGAAGGCGAAACCCGTGCCCGTGAAACTTATATGGGAAAAGATACCGGAAGACGGAATAATGCTCAGGAAGTGACTCATTGTAGGGGCATCGATTGAACTCGATTTAGAATCCCCTTACCGATCCGTACAGGAACCGGCA
>JALXAI010000309.1 GCA_026992215.1 Desulfobacterales bacterium
CTTATCGACTGGCTGGTCAGGAGATTTGAAAAGGAGCCCGGCGATCGCTCCTTTCTCCTTCTTGCCGGAGCGGTAATATGGTTGACCACCGTGGCGGCAACCGGTTTTGCCGTGGCCTTGATCCTCGAACTGGCGGCATCAGCAGGAAAAACATGCATGCACCTGGCCGGCATCTACCTGGCGTACGCCGTTGTTGCCACAAGGTGCCTTCACGTGGAAAGCAATGAAGTTTTCAGAGCACTGGAAAGCGGAGACCTCGACAGGGCAAGAGAATCCCTGAAAAACCTGGTCAGCAGGGATACCGATAACCTCAGCGAAGAGTCTGTGCTCAAGGCTCTTCTGGAGACAGTTTCCGAAAACATCGTCGACGGCATCGGCTCCCCGCTCTTTTACCTGGTCGCAGGAGGCACGGTGACAGCCTGGATGTACAAGGCATCCAGTACCCTGGACTCCATGGTCGGCTACAGGAACAAGAAATACCTTTACCTGGGCAGGTTCAGTGCAAGGGCTGACGATGTTTTGAACTACATACCCGCCAGAATCACGGGATTATTTATGCTGATTTCATCTATAATTTTGCGCTATGACTGGAAAAATGCTCTGAAGACCTGGATTAGAGACGCTCACAGGCACCCGAGCCCCAACGCCGGAATACCAGAAGCACTACTTGCCGGCTCTCTCGGTATCCAGCTGGGAGGGCCCGGCACATATTTCGGGAAAACGGTGGATAAACCAACTCTTGGAGACGCGCGTACCGGAATCAAGCCAGAGCATTACAAAAAGGCTGTCAGGTTACTTTACTTAACGTCGCTTCTCCTATTTTTTGCAGGGCTCATGACAATTGTGATATTAAGTGTATGTTAGCGGCAGGAGATCTCAAGACGTCTATAGCGGAGTAATGGTACCGAGGAGGATAATTCGATAAATGAGGCGTTCCCATGGCGGAAACATTTACGAGGCCGCGAGAAAACTGAGGAAAGATCCATCGGAGATAACGGATTTCAGTGCCAGCATAAATCCCCTTGCCCCCCCACCGGGACTTGAACAGAACCTTCTGCAAAAGTTACCTCTTACCAGGAGCTACCCTGATATAAATACCACCGAGCTGGTTAGCCTTCTTGCCGAAACTCACAACTGTTCCACGCACCAGTTGATGGTTGCAAATGGTTCCACCGAGATAATATACCTGCTTCCTCATGCCCTCGGCATCAGGTCGGCGGTAATAATTTCACCTTCGTTCAGCGAATACGAAAACGCTTTTACCCTGGCAAAGTCAAGCATCGTGCTGGCACAGGCACCGGAATCCAATAATTTTCAACCCGACAGGGAATTCATATCCAAGTACCTTGAACAGATGAGAGTGGATGCCGTTATCCTGGGACACCCGAACAGCCCCGCAGGGTCATTGCTGGATAAAGAGACACTGGATTGGATACTTTTTGCCTGTAAATCCATGGGAGCACTGGTGGTGGTGGACGAAGTATTCATAGACTTCTCCGAGAACTATTCGTTCAAAAACAAGATAAATAGCCACAAAAACCTGGTTATCATTCGGTCCATGACAAAATTTTACGGCCTGGCCGGATTGAGGTTGGGATACGCCCTGGCACCTCCCTTTATAATTTCCGGTTTGAAAAAGTATCAACCTCCCTGGACTGTGAATACTCTTGCGCAGTTTGCCGGCATCTACTGCCTCAAGCAGGACGATTTCAAAGAGAAAACACTAAAATTCATGGAAAACGAACGCCAGAGGCTCGCCGAAAAAATAAGCAGGATAGACGGATTTTTCGTGTTCCCCAGCAGCACTAACTTCCTGCTGGTCAAATTAACAGAAAATCTCCCCCCCGCGGAACAACTCAAAGAGTTCCTCCTCAAAAGGGGACTTCTTATCAGGGACTGTTCCTCGTTTCCCGGGCTTGGACGTCACTTCTTCAGGGTCTGTGTAAGAACCCCCGATGAAAACGACCGGCTTGTTAACTACCTGCACATGTATGTTTCGCTAATTTAATCCGCCCCAGGCGGCCCAGTGTTTGATCTCTTCCTTGGCCTCCCGTAGAGCCGCAAGGAGCTCAACATCCGTAAAGTTGTCAGGCAAAGGGATAGAAACCAGGTCATAGCCGTACTGATCCGCAATTGTCCTAGAACTGCGCAACGTAATCTTTTCCAGGTGGCTTAAACTTTTTCCCGTTTTGTGAGCATATACAACCCTGCCGTCCTTCAACCTTGCCCTACACACCACTCTCGGGGTGACGCCCTTTTCAAGAAAAAGCGCTGCCAGGAAGTCAAGTTCGGGTCCTTTAATCACGTAGAACTTCTTTATCACGTCTCTGTTTTCCCTTTTCATGAGCGAACCCTCTCACAAAAAAACCCAATCTCCACAAAAGGAAGCTGGGTACAGGCATACCTTTTACCCCTTCCCACGGAGGTATCACATGGCTTCCTTCAGGCGGGTTTCCTGGCTCGTGGGCTACCTACTCTCCGACCTTCCCACCTGGCTGCTCATTCGAAGACTTTACCAGAGTGTCCCAAAAAGTGAGCGCCTGGCAGTGGTTTAAACGGATTTCGTTCCCACTTACAGTGGCGGGACCGCGATGGCTTTTCACCATCTTCCCCTTTAATCCCTTCGCCGGGAACCTGAAGTCATTTCTTAGATAACTACACTTCAAAAGCTTCATTGTCAATGCACAATAAGGAAAAAGGGAGCCTTATCTTGTCGACTGACTACCATGATCACGACTCCTGACGACTGGTGAACCTTCCACACTCTCATCAAAAGACCTTAAATAATGTATCATTCTATTGGCAATATACCGGGTTTATGTTAATTGTTCGAAAGTACACCGCGAAAAGTTAAAAACCACTTGCTCGTACAAGGAGAACCCCCATGGAACGCACCATTAACAAAATCTTTCCCCACCTTCCCGAACGAATCAAGGGGCTGGGCTACATTGCGTACAATCTCTGGTGGAGCTGGCACCCGGAAGCCAGAATGCTCTTTAAAATGATTGACAGGCAGGCCTGGAAGGAAAGCATCCATAACCCGGTAAAGATGCTCAAGGAGCTTCCCGAGAAAGTTCTTCAAAGGATCTCATCAGACAAGGACTACCTGAAATACTACGACGCAATATATGCTCGTTTCAGGTACTACACGGGTGCCAAGGGCGAATGGTTCCGGCAACACGTGGACGACGCCGAATCAGCAGCCATCGCCTACTTCTCCGCGGAATACGGTCTGCACCACTCACTTCCTTTTTATGCAGGGGGGCTGGGATTCCTGGCAGGAGACCACATAAAAGAATGCAGTGACCTGGGAGTTCCGGTGGTGGCCATAGGATTCATGTACCCGGAAGGATACGTGCGTCAGAAAATCCGGGAAGACGGATGGCAGGAAGGAACCGATGAAAAAATAGACAGGGAAGCGGCCGCAATCCGCAGGTTACTTGGCGAAAACGGCGAGCAGTTACAGGTCGAGGTTCCCTTCACGGATCCTCCCATCCACGTGGCCGTGTGGGAAGTGGCGGTCGGGAGGGTAAAACTATACCTGATGGATACCGACATTGAAGCCAACGACCCCGAAACCAGGGAAATATCCGCCCGCCTTTACATTGGTGACATCGAGCAGAGACTAAAACAGGAGGTTGTACTCGGGATCGGCGGATACAGGGTTTTGAAAACGCTTGGCATAGAACACTCCGTCATCCATCTGAACGAAGGCCACCCGGCCTTCGCCATACTGGAATCGATAAGGGACAAAATTGAAAACGGTATGAGCTTCGACGAGGCACTGGCTTCTTCAAGGAACCGGGCGGTCTTCACCACTCATACCCCGGTACCCGCAGGCCACGATGTTTTCCCGTTCCCGTTAATTGAAAAATATTTCAATTCCTACTGGCCAAGGCTCGGTATCACGAAAGAAGCGTTCTTCGAACTCGGAATTAACCCCGAAGCACCGGGCGCAGGGTTCAACATGACTGCACTTGCGCTCAAAACATGCCGGCACAGGAATGCCGTGAGCAAAAAACACCAGGAAGTCACGGAGAAAATGTGGCAGGGATTGCTGAAAAGCGAAGCACCCACCGACGGAAGAATCGATCACGTGACCAACGGAATCCACGTTCCAACCTGGCTAGAGCCCAAGATCATGCTCCTTTTCAATAGATATCTCGGACCTGACTGGATAGAGCACCACGATGATCCGTCAATCTGGGAGCTTGTTGACGAGATCCCCGACAAGGAGCTGTGGGACATACATTTCGGTTTAAAAAACAAGCTGATTAATTTCATAAGGGAAAGGGTCAGGAAACGCTGGGTAGAGGACAGAATCGATCCATCCATCGCCATGGCCGAAGGAGTGATGCTTGATCCCACCGTGCTTACCATCGGGTTCGCAAGGCGATTTGCTACGTACAAGAGAGCCAACCTGATTTTGCACGACAGGGAACGACTCAAAAAGATCGTAAATAACAGGTGGAGGCCGGTACAGATAATCTTTGCGGGCAAGGCTCACCCCGCAGACTCTCCCGGAAAAGAAGTTCTTCAACAGGTGTTCCTGGCGGCAAAAGATCCTGAATTCGCAGGCAGAATAGCCTTCGTGGAAGATTACGGCGAACAGCTCGCCCAGTACATGGTTCACGGCGTGGACGTATGGCTCAATAACCCGGTTCCCCCGCTGGAAGCAAGCGGCACAAGCGGCATGAAAGCATCTCTGAACGGAGTCCCGCATTTAAGCATCCTTGACGGATGGTGGATTGAAGGATTTAACGGCGAAAACGGATGGGCCTTCGGTGAAGAGCCGGTCGACGGAGACAGAAACGAGGCAGACGCACATGCCCTGTATGACATACTGGAAAATAAAATAGTTCCCCTTTTCTACAAAGTGTCGAGCGAAGGGGTGCCCGAAGGTCTCGTAAAAGTGATGAAAGCGGCAATCAAGAGCAACGGGCCAAGGTTCTCTGCCAGGCGGATGGTAAAAGAATATACCCAAAAGTTCTACAAGCACGCATTGAAAGATTTTCCGGAAAGCCAGAGAGCGTAACAAATCCCCCGGCTTTCCGCGTGGGAGGAAGCCATGTTTGAGGAACTTAAAAAAGTTATGACGGGAAGAAGAAGCATCCGGAAATACCTTGATAAAGAAATACCGAAACGGGTGCTGGAAGAAGTAATTGAAACCGCACTCTGGGCACCCTCAGGGATGAACAGGCAGGAGTGGGAAATCCTGGTTGTGTCCGGAAAAAAGAGAGATCAACTTGCAGATGTGGTCAAAAAAACCAAAAAACACGTGCTGCCGCATCTTGAAAAACTTTTTCCCGAAAAGATAATAAAGATTTCTCTCCAGGTCTTCGAAAACTTCGGAGGTGCGCCAACGGTTTTGCTGGTCTATGTCCCCAGAGAAATTCCGAGCGTGGACACAAGCATGAGCGAAATTGAGCTGTATCACGCGGAGTTCAAAAGATTTAACAGGCTCCTCAGCGCATCCGCCCTGGTTCAAAACCTCCTTCTTGCCGCTTACGCCAGGGGACTCGGAACATGCTGGATGACGGGTCCCAAGTACCTGGAAAAGGAGATAAACGAACTGCTCGGCGTGGAAGACAGGGAACTGGTAGCCCTCGTTCCCATAGGATATCCGGATCAATCACCACCTGCTCCGCCAAGAAAGCCCGGCGTGGTAAAATGGATAGACGGGTAAAG
>JALXAI010000310.1 GCA_026992215.1 Desulfobacterales bacterium
TACTTAATCCACTACCCCGTAAACACAGGGGTAACCTTAGGAATGCGGCCGAAAAGCTGAGAATGCTGGACGAAGGGAGCTCCGACGATGCGTTTTTGTGGCACCTTAAAGAGGCCGGTTTGAGGGGTATAAGCAAGGTTGAACTCGGTATCAGGACCAACCTTACTCCAGGGGTTTTCGAAAAATTGTGGCAAAAGGCGTTGAGCGGCGGAGTGGCCCTGCTTTACGACAGGGAATCCCAGAAGATAGTTTACAAGGATGCCGTGGAGACGGCAAAAAGGATGATTATCGAAAGGCTGGAAGAATTCCACAGGGAAAATCCGCTCAAAACGGGGCTCGGGAAGGAAGAACTAGGATCGAAAATGCCACCCTGGCTGGAGAGCAAGTTGTTCAACCAGATTCTTCTTCAGCTTTCTGGGGAAGGTGTGGTGGTCCAGGAAAAAGAATGGGTAAGACTGGCATCTCACAGGCCGGACCTCGGAAAAGAGGAAGAAAAAATCAAAAACAAAATCGAAAAACTATACAGAGATGCGGGGCTTACTCCCCCTTTCTTCAAGGAAATAGTGCCGCAACTTCCGGGAGATTCGAAGGTGAAGCAGGATGTTCTTGACTTGATGCTTGAAGAAGGAATATTGGTAAAAGTCAAGGACGACATGTATTTCCACCGCGAACCGCTAAAGGGATTAAAGGATAGCCTCGTAAAGTTTCTGGAAGAACATAAAGAAATCAGCCCTGCGGAATTTAAGAAACTTACGCGGGCAAGCAGGAAATTCAGCATTCCACTGCTTGAATACTTCGACTCGACCAGGGTTACCATTCGGGTTGGAGACAAAAGGGTGCTCAGGACAAAGAATTAAAATGGAGACAGCTCATGGGCCAGGAAAAGCGAGAAGCGACCATTAAAAGAACCACCAGTGAAACAGGTATCGAGGTGACAGTTACCATTGACGGGTCAGGAAAAGCGCGGATAGAAACCCCGGTTCCGTTCTTGAACCACATGCTCAGTCTCTTTGCCACTCACGGTAATTTTGACCTTACCGTCAGGGCTACCGGAGACATCGACATCGATGACCATCACACGGTCGAAGACATAGGAATATGCCTGGGAAAGGCCTTTGCGGAGGCTCTCGGGGACAAAGGCGGAATCAACCGGTACGGCAGCCAGACGGTACCCATGGACGAGGCTCTCGCGCGGGTTGTAGTGGATATCTCGAACCGCCCCTTACTTGTCTACAAAACGCCGGAAATAAAGGATCGCATAGGAACTTTTGAAACAGAGCTGGTACCCGAGTTTTTCAGGGCTTTTGCAAACCACGCGGGTATAACACTGCATGTTATCGGCGAGTACGGGGACAACTCGCATCATCAAATCGAAGCCATATTCAAGGCCTGGGGAAGGGCAATGGACCAGGCAACGGGGCGCGACCCGGGGCTTAGCGGGAAGGTAAAGTCTTCGAAAGGGGTTTTGTGAGTTATCGGGACCTCGGAAAGGTCGGAAAGCAAAAGAAAGGCTACGGCATCCTCTTTGTATGCACCGGAAACCTGTGCCGAAGCCC
>JALXAI010000311.1 GCA_026992215.1 Desulfobacterales bacterium
AAGCCAGCTCCGACCACCCGGTCTTTCGCCCCAAAGTAACACAGGAAACCCTGTAAAAAAAGCTTCTTTTTGCATCCCCCCCGGAATCGGTCTCGACCAGTATGAAAATTTTTCAAGCGTGATCTTGTGCGGATTTCCTACCGTTTCCGTGAGCCCGGGCTTTAACCGGTCCAACGAGATTCCGGGGCCAGAAAACACTTCTTTGTGCCCTGAAGTACCGGGAAACGATTCCAAGCTGTCTTCCCGGATCGGAAAGAGTCTCAAAGACTGCCCTGAGCCTAAATTCATTATCGATGTTTTCCGGTCAATGTATCGTAACAAGGATATATTCTCCGGGTCCTTCCACAGCTTTTCCATTACGTCGCTTTCTTTTTAAGCGATTCCGGCGAAAAAAGCCGCGCCATACATTACATCCCCAACTAATACCACCGGCAAAAGATCAAATATCACTTTTCTCTTTTGCTGTCAGAAAAATTCCTGGAGACGTTACCTTCCTTAAGTTGCGATTGGCACGCGCTGAGTGACCTGAACCGAATAAGTTTTGTCGTCCCGAGGGAAGACAGAACCGAAAACTTCCGGGAAATATCATTCCTTCGAAATTGCCTCGACGAGACCCTGAGAACCCGGCGTGTATTGCTTTCCGCATCGGGAACACTGAAATGCTTCATCCAGTTTTATACCACACTCACACATCCAACCTATTTGCCTCGCCGGGTTGCCGACAACGAGGGCATAATCAGGAACGTCCCGTATAACCACCGCCCCCGCACCGACAAAAGCATACCTGCCTATGGTAATCCCGCAGACTATCGTACAGTTTGCTCCCAGGCTGGCTCCCTCTTTAACAAGCGTCGGTCTCAACTCATCCATTCGCCGGATATGCGCTCTCGGATTGTAAACATTGGTAAAAACCATGGAAGGCCCGCAAAAGACCTTATCTTCAATGGTAACACCTTTGTACACGGACACGTTATTTTGAATCTTACAGTTGTCCCCAATGGTTACGTCTGGACCAATGACAACATTCTGTCCTATGGTGCAGTCTCTGCCAATAACTGAACCGGCCAGCACATGGCTGAAATGCCATATCCTGGTACCGTCTCCGATCCGGACATTTTCATCAATAACGGAGGTCTCGTGCACAAAAAATCGAGAAGACGCAGATTTTTTGGGCCGCAGATCAATTTTTCCACGTCCGTCCAGCGATCGCTGGCTTGCGTTTAAAATTCTCAGAACCCTGAGCCCCTCGTAGCCATCTGTCAATGGCCTTTTACCTTCTCTGATGCAACGCAAAAAGTGTTCACACTCAATTCTCAGGGGCTCCTTTTCATCTATATCGCCGGGTCTTTCCGGTTGAGCCCTGGAAGCAATCGGGACATGGTT
This sequence comes from Desulfobacterales bacterium, assembly GCA_026992215.1. GTDB lineage: Bacteria > Desulfobacterota > Syntrophobacteria > B119-G9 > B119-G9 > B119-G9. Next base: position 1,384 of record JALXAI010000311.1, read on the forward strand.
CTGCCACTTGATCTCGTGCGGGTACAGTAATAACTTGTCCTGCCATGGCTGGGTATCATCAAAAACGGCCATTTTCCGTTCCCCGACCACGACCAGCTTCTGCTCCTTGAAAGGATGTAACCACGATACGAATATGTGCGCTTTCAGGCCGGAAGGAAACTCAAGATGAGTTG
>JALXAI010000312.1 GCA_026992215.1 Desulfobacterales bacterium
TTTACAGGATTTACCTCGATTTAACCCAGCCCGCGCAACAGTGCTTGTATGAACCCGAAAACCGGTAGCAGGACTAGTTGCCTTCGATGGAAGAAAGTACAAGGCTGGAAAAACTGGAAAAAGCGGTGGAAGAGCTTAAAAAGGAGCTCTATCTGCTTCGCAGGTACGTGGAAGCACTCCATTCCGGGAAATATCCTTCTCCCATTCCGCTGCTCCAGCACCTGGCTCAAAGAGGCCTCACAATACTGCAACACGACCGTAACACCCAGTTACTGTTGCCCCACAGTGCCCTGGAAAAACAGGAAGATGAGTTTTTCGAACTTCTCAGAAGATATTCATTCAGGCTGTTTTTAAGAGACCTTATTCGCTACCCGGAGGGCAGGGGCGTAAAAGCATTGTGCAGGTACTGCTCTCCGGCCACCGCTCGCAAGTACTTGAAAAGGCTGAGCGCCCTGAAAATAGCTACGTATGACCCTCGTAAGGGTTACAGGCTCCTGATAAACGGGGTGGCAAGTTTCGGCCCGACCCTGGAATGGTACGTGGGACAAATTTTTGCGAGGTGCTTTTCGGCTCCCGTTATAACATCCGTTAAGTTCAAGGACACCACCACCGGCGGAGATTACGATGTTATAGCACTGCTGGAACAAAGGCTGGTATACGTGGAAGTAAAGTCTTCACCGCCGAGGGGGGTGGAAAAGCCCGCGGTGAGAGCCTTCGTCGACCGGTTGTATGATCTGCAGCCGGACGTCGCCCTTTTCTTTGTCGACACCGAGCTCAGGATGAAGGACAAGATGGTGGTTCTTTTTGCAGAAGAAATGGAAAGGCGGTTTGGCAGGGAAGCCAGAAAAAAGTGGAAAGTAAAGCGTTTGATCAATGAGCTTTTCCATGTTAACCACGGGATTTACATAGTAAACAGTAAAAAGGGTGTTGTTGCCAATTTTCGCAGGTGCCTTTCTGATTTCAGGCGCCACAGGAAATTAAACCGGGTAATGGTACCGTGGAGCTGTTAAATTGCGAAGTGAGGAGGAAGCTAAATGAAATACAGTGAAAATCTCTACGTGTATCCTTGGGAAAATCCCATGGAAAATAATTGTAACTCTTACATAATTGACGGTGAAGTACCGGTTCTCATAGATCCGGGGCACCATCACCTGTTCCCGCAACTCAAAAGCAAAATGAAAGACGACGGTTTCTCGCCCGGGGATATCGGGCTCGTGTTAATCACCCACCCTCACCCCGACCATTGCGAAGCAGTGCAGGACTTCATCGGTTATAAAACGAAGATAGCGGTTCATAGGGAAGCGGACGCCTTTTTGAAAAAATACGGAGAGCAATTTTACCAGATGATGGGACTCAGCATGCCTCCCTGGCATGTTGACATACTCCTTGACGAAGGAGAACTCGTTGCCGGCAAACAATCTCTTGATATTATTTACACTCCCGGGCACGCTCCCGGTTCAATCTGCATATACTGGAAAGAACAAAAAGCACTTTTTACAGGCGACCTCGTATTTTACCAGAGCGTGGGGCGCGTTGATCTGCCGGGAGGAAACGCGCTGCAGTTAAAGCAGAGCATAGAAAAAGTTGCCCAACTTGACACACAACTTATTTTACCGGGACATGGTCCGCTGGTCGAGGGAAGAGGATCGGTAAGGGAAAATTTCTACGTTATAATGAACTCGGTATTTTCAATGTTATAGAGCGATGCGGGGGAGTCCCGGGGTTGACTCAGCTCTCCCGCAGGCAATAAGTTTCCAGGTGATCCCTGAGGAACTCGACCTCGCGTTTTATTCTCGGACTCGCCTTGATGTCCTGTTTCAGACGATTGGTGGCATAAATGACGGTGCTGTGGGTCCTGTTAAATGCCTTGCCTATGGTCGTTATGGACTCGCTGGTATACTCCTGGCAAAGGTACATGCAAATACTTCGTGGGTAGGCTATGGATCTTTTCCTGGATGGCGAACTCAGGTCGTCCACGCTGATCTTGAAAGACCTGGCCACCACTTCTTTAATCTTGTCTACGTCGATGCCGGGACGACTCTCCAGCATCGTTTCGACCACTTCCCTGGCAAGCCGCAAGTCAATTCGCCTTTTTGTTATGTTAGACTTCAATATCAGCCCCGCAATACAGCTTTCCAGCTGCCTTATGTCCTTTGTTATCCTCTCCGCAAGGAAATCAACCACCTGCGCCGGCAGCTTCAGATCCTGGTCTTCGGCCTTTTTCCGAACAATCTTGACCCTGGTATCGAAGTCGGGCGGATCTATCGGGGTGATGAGCACTCCGCTCAAGCGAGACCTGAGGTCCTTTCTCAACTTCGGTATATCCTTGGGATACCGGTTGCTGGTGCAGATAAAGCGTTTGCCGCTGTCCAGCAGAAAATCAAGGGTGTAGGAAAACTCGGATTGCATCTTCATTTTACCGCTCAGAAACTCTATCTTCTCCAGGATCAGCAGGTCGCAATTCCTTCGATATTTCTCCTTGAACTTTTCTATTTTCTCAGACCTGAGAGCCGCGATCATTTCATTTGCAAAATCCTCGGCAGTCAGGTAACAGAGCCTCACGTTTTTTTTCTCCCGAAGAAGATGGTTGCCCACGGCCTGTGACAGGTGGCTTTTCCCGAGTCCCGGATCAGACAATATGTAAAGCGCATTGTTGTATATGTTTTGACCGGTTGCCATGGCTCGCGAAGCCGAGTACGCAAACCGGTTGCTGTCTCCCACAACGAATTGATCGAAAGTAAAACGGCTGTTGAGTCTTGGTCGTTGCCACTGGACAAAAACCTCGTGAAGGGGTATCTGAATGGCCGTTGCAGACGATGCTCTGTGGCTTTTAGGTCCATCTTCACTTTCTGCACCGCCAGTTCCTGCCCCGGATTCCCCGCCGTCGCCATTTCTTTGAACGCCCCACGATATTACCGGGGCACTAAGGCCCCTGCTCATCCACGCCTTCACGATTTCACCGCTCAGCTTCCCCCTTACCCACTGCCTGTGAAATTCGTTGGGACACAATATAATCACGTGATCATCACTACACTTGCCCAGTTTGAGCGGACTAATCCACATCTCGTACTGGGCTTGCGGAATAGTTGATTTCAGATACCTCTTTACACCTTCCCATACCCCATCCATTGATATCTCACCCATCCCCTTACCTGTACAACGGTTAAACTCGAACGGGCCTCTTTCCGCAGAAGGAAACACCTGCAAACTATCACCACGCCACAAGACGCGGAAAAACTCTTCAACAGATGACCCGCTATGATTTAAGAGTTAACAAAATCTTCTGCTACTGACCTAGCCTAACACTCACTGCCAATTCTGAATTGACTGTAATCCGATGTGGAGAACTAATATGGAAAGATTCTCAAAAAAGTTGGGAATAATAAATCCTAGTTTGCGCCCCGTGTCAAACCCCGATTTTCGGGAATCAGGTAAGAAAGAGTTGAGTTAAAATCGCAGCATTTTTTGTCATGCTTATGATAATTCGATATAAAAAGCCGTGAGAAGTTGTTATTTTTGTTATGTTTTATCGTGGGGTGTTATTGAGATGTAATTTTGAACTTTTACGTGGGAATGCTCAACTCTCCGTGCGATTTTGCGCCCAATTTTAGAAACAAAAATCTCTCCAAAGCTCGTTTTTTTTTATCTTTTCTTTTATTTCCATAATAGTCATTTTCGGGTTTTACAGCCTTTTGACCAAAACCTCGCAAAAATCGTAAATTTGCTGTTTCGAGGAGAAGTTAGAAGCCTGCTTATTTTAAACATATTTTAAACAGGATTCTGCCCGCTGCTGCCGAAAGGCAAGTTTTAGACGCTACATGCTACTTTTTATCGCCTCCGGGGCTTGCTTGTTCCAATTAGGTTTGCCGTAAAGGATGTTTGCCGCGGACGGAGAATATAAAGTATTTTAAGACCCCGTCTATACATTCCGAAAAAGTTGTTTATAATTGGACCGCACCATTCGATATATTATAGCCTGAAACTTGTCCCCAGCGGGAAGAAGATGGAAATAATCACCGGGAAAAGCAGCTTTTTTCTGCTCATAAATCCCTGGATAACGGATTTTGCCGCGTATGATCTGTGGTCACGCCCCCTGGCTCTGCTGTACCTGGCATCTTTACTTAGAGATGCCGGGCATGGAGTGTTTCTGTTAAATTGCCTTGATCACACAGAAGACGCCGGTACTGTCAACAAGCATGCAAGACCTGTGAGGAGGAAATTCGGCACGGGTAAATTTATCAGGACAGAAATTGAGAAACCCTGGGCACTGGAACGCATACCGAGGAAGTACTGCCGATACGGTATGCTTAGTGAAACGTTCAGGAAAAAGTTGACCGGGCTTCCCGGGCCTGACGTGATATTGATAACTTCTACCATGACCTACTGGTATCCGGGAATCAGGCAGGCGGCTGAAATCGTAAGAGAGGTGTTTCCCGACTCACCAATAATACTGGGCGGAAGCTATGCGCGGCTTTGCCACGAACACGCGCTGGGCCTGCCGGAGATCGATTTCGTTTTTCCTGGTAAAATCGCGGATTTCCCTTCCTTTCTCAACGAAAAGCTCGGTATGGAACTCGCAAATTCCCACTCATGGAAGCATTTTTCCCGGTATCCGTTTCCGGCATTTGATCTCTGGGAACCCAGGCCACTCGAGGCCGTAACAATAATGACGTCAGAAGGGTGTCCTTTCACCTGTCCGTATTGCGCATCAACGGTACTCCACCCCGGGTTTACGAAACGCAGTCCCGGGGATGTTTTCATGGAAATTGAGTACTGGCATGAAAAATTCGGGGTAGAAGATTTTGCCTTCTACGATGACGCCCTGCTCGTAGACAACAGGAATCACCTCCTACCGGTACTGAGCAAGGTAAGAGACGCGGGACTCAGGGTAAGGTTTCATACACCGAATGCTGTTCATGTGAGAGAATTGAGCGAGGAAGTGTGCGAGGCACTAAAGGCCTCTGGATTCGAGACCCTAAGGCTGGGGCTTGAAACAGCAATCGTAAGCAGGGCCGCTCAAAGAGATAACAAGGTCAAAAGCGGAGAGTTTTCTCGAGCAATGAAAAATCTGCTTAAAGCTGGTTTTTCACCGGATCAAATCGGGGTTTATCTCCTTTGCGGTCTACCCAACCAGGATCCGTCCGAGGTGGAGTATTCCATTAACATTGTAAAGGAATGTGGTGGTTCTCCGTACCTTGCCGAATACTCCCCCATACCTCGCACCGAGATGTGGCACGAAGCCGTAAGGGTATCGCCATTCCCGATCGAAAAAGAACCGCTGTTTCATAATAACACTCTTTTTCCGTGCAGGAGCCATCGTTTTCCGGTAAGTGAATTGGAAAGATTAAAACAGCTCGCAAGGAGGGCAAGAAGTCTGGCAGGACACCAAAAACCGGGTGAGAATGATCCGGAAATCAGGTAGGCGAAATGCTTTTACTTGCCAGCGAGGGTTAAGAATACTTTCTTTAAGAGATGTAACGTTTTAGCGTGTCATAATCTCGATCCTAATCCCGGTAATCCAATGCTAGAAGGGGTTGGAATGGTTGAGAAGGTTGAGGAGGTTGAGAAGGGAAGGTTGAGGAGGTTGAGGGAGTTGAAATGGTTGAGTGCTTTTTTTCATTCTACCCTTTTTCCCTTGTCCCT
>JALXAI010000313.1 GCA_026992215.1 Desulfobacterales bacterium
CTGCCCTTTTTGCGAAGGAAGAGGTACAGTACGTCGAAAATATTCACGGCAGAAAGCTCACGAGGATGAACCATGCCCCGGATGCCGCGGCAAGCGGCTCAATTCCCAGGCTTTAAGCGTAAAAGTCGATGGCATTGCCATAGACAACCTCGTGGAAATGACTGTAAGCGAACTTTTAAGATTCTTAAAAAAATGGTCAAAGCGCCTAAATAGACCCAACATTGCGCAGCCGCTGATCGATGAGATGACCGAAAGGCTGCAATTCCTCGAAAAAGTAGGCCTCGGATACCTCCAATTGGACAGATCCGGGGATACCCTCTCCGGTGGCGAAACCCAGAGGCTGAGGCTGGCGGCACAGCTTGGCACCAACTTGAAAGGGGTTTGTTACGTTCTCGACGAACCTACAATAGGTCTTCATCCGCATGATCATAAGAAGCTTCTTTCGTCGTTACGGACGCTCCGAGATCGAGGCAACACGATAGTGGTGGTAGAACACGACACAGAAACAATGAAAGCAGCCGGTTACATAATAGACCTGGGACCTGGCGCAGGAAAAGGAGGGGGAAAAGTAGTTTTTGCCGGCCCGGTGACAGCCATAAAGCATGCTTCTTCTTCCTTAACCGCCAGGTTCCTGGATAGACGCAAGAAAAGGTTCCACAGGCTATCCCGAGCTAAGCTTGCTCCCCTGGGCTGGTTAAAGATCAACAACGCAACGGTTCATAACTTGAAAAATCTCTCGGTGGCAATTCCTCTTGGAAATTTCGTTTGCGTGACCGGAGTATCCGGGTCAGGAAAAAGCAGTCTCGTTATGGATACCCTGTATGCCGGCCTTACCGGTAGGGGGCGCTATAGCACGGCGTTGTTCGAAGGGCGGGAAAAAATCAAGAAGGTGCTTAAGGTAGACCATAACCCGATAGGTAGAACGCCGAGGTCAATTCCTGCCACCTACGTCGGTTTCTTCGACCACGTGAGGAAGCTGTTCGCGTCAACCCCAGAAGCCAGGACCAGGGGGCTGAAGCCATCGAGTTTTTCGTTCAACGTTCGCGGGGGGCGATGTGAAACTTGCCAGGGACAGGGCAGGATAAAAGTCAGTATGAGCTTTCTACCCGATGTTTACTACGAGTGTGAAGAATGCGAGGGTAAAAGATTCAAGCCCGAGATCCTTGAAGTGACGTACAAAAACAAGAACATATCCGAAGTACTTGAAATGACGGTGGAAGAGGCCGCGAAATTTTTCGATCCGGTGAAAAGCATATCCAGGCCGCTCCAACTGCTCAATGAACTGGGCCTCGGCTACCTCACCCTGGGACAGCCAAGCCCCAGTCTTTCCGGCGGAGAATCACAGAGAATCAAGCTTGCCGCAGAGATCGCAAAAAACAGCCCGGGCAATGCCTTGTATATCCTTGATGAACCGACCACCGGTCTTCATCCATACGACATAGAATTTCTTCTGAGACTCCTGCGTCGCCTCACAGAGAGAAAAAACACCGTCGTCGTGATCGAGCATAACCCGGATATAATAGCTTATGCTGATTACGTAATAGACCTGGGGCCGGGAGGAGGCCCCGACGGAGGCACGGTGGTGGCCGCCGGGACAGTCGAAAAAATTGCGGCTTCTTACAAAAAATCGAAAACGGGAAAGATCCTGAGGGAATACTTCAACGATCGGTAAGTATTCCCCAGCCATCGAATATACGAACGTACCTGATTATCTTCACCGAGCCGTCATCCAGTTCCACCTTGTAATAGTCCATGATGTCGGATCCGGATCTAATCCCACCCTGATACCAGCGATCAATTATTCTTGTGATCCGGTACCTATTCCCCCGCCAGGTCAAAAATCGAGGAGTTTCATGGGCGCGGTATCCCGAATAACATTCTACCGTAATTTTCTCGAACTTCATCTCTACCGATCATAAAAGTCTATTTGACGGGCAGCAGCGATGCCAGAACCACCCCACCCTGTGCGGAACTTGAAATACTTTCTCAGCCCGGCATTAAACAAGCTCACAACAAACCGATAGAATCATTTTATCCCCTGCCCTTTACCGAATCAAGGCATTACGTATTACCCTGAAAGCGACATCTCTGGGCACGTAACTTTACTATCCCGAGAAAATAGGATAACGTTTTTGAATACGCTCCTGTTGATAACGGCCAATAACGAAACCCTGGGGGATATCGCATCAGGGTCGAACACGGAAACGAGAGGGTCTCAAGATGACGGACAAAATAAAAAAAAGCTACAGGGACTTACGGGAATTCATCAGGGCACTTGACAAATCCGGAGAACTGATCAGGATCAAAGCCCCGGTATCACCATATCTTGAGATAACGCAGATCACGGATCTTATGTGCAAAAGCCCCGGCGGAGGCAAGGCTCTTTTGTTTGAAAATGTCGAAGGTTATCAGTTCCCGGTGCTAATCAACGCTTACGGCAGCGAAAGGCGAATCTGCATGGCGCTGGGAGTAAATGACCTGGACGAGATCGGAAGAAGGCTTGAAAAAATCCTGGAGATGTCCCCGCCATGCGGTTTAAAAGGCCATCTAGAACTATTACCGATAGCGCTCGATATTTTCAGGTCACTGCCGAAAACCCGGAAAAAAAAGCCTCCGTGCCAGGAAATAACCCGGCTCGGAAATGACGTCGATTTGAAAAAACTTCCCGTACTTCACTGCTGGCCCCAGGATGGAGGGCCATTTATAACTTTTCCGCTGGTCATTACCAAAAGTCTCGAAACAGGCAAGAGAAACGTTGGCATGTACAGGCTCCAGGTCTTTGATTCAAAAACCACCGGAATGCACTGGCATATTCACAAGGACGGTTCTCATTACTTTCAGGAATACAAGAAAGCCGGGAAGAGAATGCCGGTGGCGGTGGCTATCGGGACTGATCCTGCCACTACATACGCAGCCACCGCTCCCCTGCCCAGGGGAATCGACGAGCTACTTCTCGCAGGCTTTATTCGCCAGAAGCCCGTGCCGCTTGCGAAGTGTCTTACCATACCGCTCGAAGTGCCCGCTTACGCCGAGTTCGTACTCGAAGGCTACGTAAACCCTGAAGAAACAAGGCCGGAAGGACCTTTCGGGGACCACACCGGATACTATTCGCTGGTTGATGAATACCCCGTGTTTCATGTCACCGCTATCACTTACCGAAGAAATCCCGTCTATTTCACCACGGTGGTGGGGCGTCCACCCATGGAAGACTGTTACCTCGCAAAGGCAACGGAAAGGCTCTTCTTACCACTCCTTAAAACGGTATTTCCCGAAATTGCCGACTACTGGCTGCCTTGGGAAGGGGTATTTCACAACATAACGGTAATCTCCATGACAAAAGAATACCCCGGACACGCGCTGAAACTCATGAACGGACTCTGGGGACAGGGACAAATGAGCTTTTCCAAGGCCCTTGTATTCGTGGACCCGGAAGTAAAACTGAACCAGGCCGACGAGATTGTTCGTCACATCCTGAATACCCTGGACGTTTCCGCTGACATATACATAACCAGGGGGATTCTCGACGTACTGGACCATTCATCTCCCGATGCACTGGTCGGAGGCAAGATAGGAATAGACGCCACGCACAGGGTTCACGGAGAACAACCGCGGAAAATGCCGGAGCCAACCGGGGAGCGGGAAATAACCGGAGTTGTTCGAAAAATTAAGGACTCCGTCCGCGGCATTACAGACATCTACGTTCCTTTTACCGATACCAGGAATGTCTGCGCACTCGCAAACATCAGGAAAACCAAAAAACACAGGGGCAAACAGATTGCCCGGGCTCTAGTCACGTCTGATATCAAGCAGCCCAACATTTTTGTGCTTTTTGATGATGATATATCCCTGACCGACCGCTCGCTGGTTGCATGGAAGCTTTTCAATAACGTTGATCCGCTAAGAGACATCTACAGAAACAATTCAAGGCTGGTAATCGATGCAACCAAAAAAGAAATTGACGACGGGCATCCCAGGCCATGGCCCGATGATATTGTGATGGACAGCGAAATCGTCGAAAGGGTGGCCAGGCGATCCGAAGAGCTGGGAATTGCCGACTTCCTGTAAAGGATCAATATCGTGCCCCGGGCTATTGAAATATTTATCTTGAAATATCAGAACGATATACACTTTAGCCGAAAATTTCCGATTAATCCGGATTCCCAATTGGCGAAAATGAGCGAAAAAGCAATTTTTTGACGGGGTCAGGATCACCCGGTCATGTTTAAAAGCGTTTTAGTTCTTCGAATTCTCTTATTTTTATCTCCGAAAAGAAAAACAGCGCCATATTCGATAGTTATGAATCACTTTCGTTTTAATCCTCCGACAGCGCCGGTTCATTCGATTAACATGAAAAAAACATATTTGGGCAAAATCGATTCTATTCGAGTTTGACCTCTTCAAACCTTTTTCATAAACTCCCTGCGATCGTTAAACCTCCTTGTGAAATTCACTATATGCTAAACTCTCGAGTTCATATCACGTTCTGACGGTTTCAGCCTTCCTGCTGAATCTTGGGGGTAAACATCTAGCAAAACAGGGGTGGGATAGATGGGCAATGCCATAGAACGAAGTTATTCAGGGAGTATCGGTCAAGAGGAACTGAGGATACAGCAGCATAACCTGATAGACCTGGCAGAGCGATTTCAGGGTGTCAGAGAAACGGCGCTGGCTGTATGCCACCACTTCAGTCAGCCCCTTACAGTCATAATGTGCCTTATTGACCTGTTGATTATGAAAGGAGAATTGAAGAGTGATTCCGAGGAGATCCTGCTTAATATGAAAAAGCAGGCGGAATTGATGCAGGAACTCCTTACGAAACTGAGAAAAGTGGAATCATACAAGATCAAGAACTACAACGGTTACAAGATGCTGAACATTGAAGAAAACATATCGTAGCCGTTGTGAGACCCGCCGGAGCGAATAAAATCTCATCAGCCCCGACATACCCGGGGGACCGGGAAGCCGTTCCCGTCTCAAGCATTCACAAAAGTCTTGACATTGCATAACCAATCAGTAGATTAGCTTCTCTAAGGTAATAAATTTACGTCCGCCGCTTGATTATTGGAAATGTCGTAGTTATATTGAAACAGTAGAGATTTTGCCGTAGAAGGCGAATTCAAGTAAGAGCGCGGTAGCAACCATGGCAGATGCTGTTAGTGATAAGAAGGAAACACAGCTATTAAGCATGCGCAGGGCACCCTGTGGAGCTTTTCCGCTAACCCTGGCCGACTGTGGTCAGAGGCTCAGGATAGTCAGGCTCCTGGGTGGCAAAACATTTCAGTGCAGAATGGTTAGCCTCGGGCTGTGCCCGGGACAAAAAATCGAGGTTTCCACCAACAACGCCAAGTCTCAGGGGCCAAGAATCGTGACCACTGACTCAGGCAGATTTGCCCTGGGATGCGGCATGTGTCAAAAAATCCTGGTAGCCCCCTGGGATGATCAGGGAGCAACAGAATCAAGCGCAACCGATAAATCCTGAAAACAACGCAATTATGAAACCACTGAGCACTTTAAAAGAAGGTGACAGAGGGATAATTGTTGCCATAAATAATAACGGGGCCCTTCGGAGGCGACTTCTCGAAATGGGGTTCCTCAAGGGCACGGAAATTTACGTGGAGA
>JALXAI010000314.1 GCA_026992215.1 Desulfobacterales bacterium
GGTGTTCACAACGTACACGATGAAATGACTTTTAAGGAGATAGTCCTGAACCAGGGAGAAATGTAGGGGATTGGGCGAGTCGATTCCCTGACAGTCTCCGATCTCGATAAAACGCCCGAGTTTGCCGAGCGGCCAGTGGAGCTCCATGTCAAGGAGATAAATAGCGACATTTTCGTTCCCCACAAATTTCTGGTGTTCCCGAATATTGCCTTTACCGAATTTTATTTCCACCGTTTCGGTTTTATTCACATACTCCGAAATCTCAGGATACCCGCCCAGATAAGCACTCAGAATAATGATGTTTGAATCAATCCCCGTTTTGTGAAGAATTTGCTCATTTCTCAAAGCGTTCAGGCACCGCCCGAGGAATTCCCTGTGGGAACTGTCACGCAGATCAAATCTAGAAATAACCTTTTTATCTTGCCGGCTCAACTCACTCAGGGGCAGGGTTTGAAGACAGCTTTTTGCGTGTTCGTTTATCTGGGTCCAGCTCTTCAACCTGACCCAGCCCCCCACTTTCTCCGAATCAACAATCCTGGTAATAAAGGCAGTTATTATACCAGCACCCCTTTTTAGCAGATCGGTTTCCAGCAACGAGTTTATAAGTGTACTCTTGCCCGCTTTGACCGTGCCGACAATGGCCACTCTGAAGAGAGGACTTTTCAACGATTCCCCGGCGGCCTCAAGATGCTTTCCCCACACACTCCGTGCTTCCGGTGATGCACCAATGATCCCTTCGCAGGCTTTCAGGGCATCGTCCAACCTTCTTATTAAATCTTCTACCCGTGGCAGCAGATCATTATTGCTTTTCATGGATACAAATTCCACGTGAGAGGCACATTATTTACAACGGAGAGATAACCTCGGATAGTTCCGCTTTTAACTCTCTTTCCATCAATTCCCGAAGGGCTTCACCCGGTTTTTTATCTTCGAACAGGATCCTGTACACGCTGGTAGCTATTGGCATGTCTACTTCCATTCTCCTGGCGAGGTTATAGACCGATTTTGTCGTGGCCACTCCTTCTGCCACCATTTTCATATTTTCGAGTATCTCGGAAAGCGTTTTACCCTGACCCAGCTTCAATCCAACTGTCCTGTTTCTGCTCAAATCCCCGGTGCAGGTAAGCAACAGATCTCCTATACCGGATAACCCCGCAAAGGTAAGCGGTTGAGCACCCATTTTCACGCCAAGACGAATCATTTCGGCGAGGCCCCTGGTGATGAGAGCAGCCCGAGTATTGTGGCCGAAACCCAGGCCGTCGGTAATTCCCGCTGCTATGGCTATTACGTTCTTGAGAGCTCCACCCAGCTCAACACCTATTTTATCAGTACTCGTATAAACCCTGAAATAACTGGTAGAAAATATTTCCTGAAGTTTTCTCGCCATCGAAGGAAAGCTTGACGCCACCGTAACAGCTGTCGGAATTCCCCTTATGACTTCTCTCGCAAAAGACGGTCCCCCCAGAGTGGCAATTTCCACGCTTTTCTTTACCCCTGACAACTCTTCATTCCACACGCCGGTCATGGTAAGAAGGGTCTCATTTTCAATGCCCTTACTCGCACTTACGACAACCGCTCCGTCCTTCAAAAAAGGAATCATCTCACGGGCAACGCTTCGATACACCTGGGAAGGCACAACCATCACGATTATGTCCTTGCCGCTTACAACCTTTTCCAGCGAGTTGGAAGGATATACGTTCTCAGATAGCTTGAAGCCAGGCAGGAAATAGGTATTTTCCCTTTCGGTTCCTATTATTTCAGCCAATTCCGGCTCAAAAACCCACAGGTCAATTCTGTATCCTTTTACAGCAAGCAGGTTAGCCAGAGTAGTTCCCCAGCTCCCCGCACCAATGACGGCTATCTTTTCCATGCCATTCCCCGACAGTTGTCTAGTAAACTTTCCCTCCCAAAGAACGAAAGGCTATCCTTCAATTTCGTTTTCTTCCCGGACCGATGCTATATCCACCACCCTCTCATCGGGTCCCAGGTCTATCAACTTGACCCCCTGAACCACCCTGCCCTTCGGATTCACGTCCGCCACATTTATCCTGATGATCCGGCCGGTGTCCGTTATCAACATCACGTCATCCTCGTCTTTTACTTGCCTGAAGCCAACCACCGGACCGTTTCTATCGGTAATCCTTATATTAATAAGCCCTTTACCACCACGCCTCTGCACCCTGTATTCGGAAGCTACGGTTCTTTTTCCGAAACCCTTCTCAGTGACGACAAGGATATATTGATCTTCCTCTATGATATCCATTCCCACCAGTTCGCTTCCATCCACGTCCATTCCGATTACACCCATGGAGTTCCTTCCGGTGGGTCTGACGTCAGATTCCCTGAAACGGATCGACTTCCCTTTTCTGGACATGAGAAACAAATCCCGGTTTCCATCTGTGAGAACAGCCGAAATTAATTCATCTCCGGGCATAATCCTGGCCCCTATGATCCCGCGGGATCTCGGATTGCTGTAATCCATTATCGAGGTTTTTTTGACCAGTCCCCTGCGCGTGGCCACAACGACGTATTTACCTTCCTCGAATTCCTTTACCGGCAATATCGTGGCTATTTTCTCACCCGGCTGAAGATCAAGAAGGTTTACAATGGCCTTTCCCTTGGTGTAAGGGCCGCTCTGGGGTATCTCGTAAACCTTCAACCAGTACGTCCGACCCCTGTCTGTAAAAAACAGAATCGTGTCATGGGTGGAAGCCACAAACAGGTTACTGACAAAGTCTTCTCTTCTCGTCCCCATACCGGTTCTCCCCTTTCCACCCCGCCTCTGATTCCTGTAGAAACTCACCGCGTTTCTCTTTATGTAACCGGCATGAGAAATAGTAACAACCATATCTTCTACGGCAATGAGGTCTTCCTTGCTCAGATCTTTATGAAAAGGAACTATCTCCGTCTTCCTTTCATCGCCGTACCTGTCCTCTATTTCAAGGAGTTCTTCCTTTATGATTTCCAGGACAAGTTCGTCGCTGTCGAGCACGGACTTAAGGTACTTTATCTTCTTCTGGATTTCCTCGTAATCCCTAATTATCTTCTCCCGTTCAAGACCCGTTAGCCTCTGCAGCCTCATGTCCAGAATGGCCTGGGCCTGAACCTCCGTAAACGAAAACCTTTCTATCAACTGGGCTTTCGCGGTTTTGGGATTTTCCGCTTTTTTTATAAGCTCTATGACCTCATCGAGATTTTCCAGGGCAAGCTTCAAGCCGAGCAGGATATGAGCCCTTTCCTCCGCTTTCCGGAGATCAAATATCGTTCGTTTGATAATGATCTGCCGCCTGAAGCCTATGAAATGCTCGAGGGCCTGTTTTAAATTGAGAACCTCGGGCCTGTTGTTCACGATGGCAAGGAGAATGATTCCGAAAGTCACTTCAAGCTGGGTAAACTTGTATAGCTGGTTGAGTATAACCTCGGGAAAAGTACCGGTACGAAGTTCCAGCACCACTCTGAGTCCTTCCCTGTCCGACTCATCCCTTATTTCCCTTATTCCTTCTATCCTTTTTTCCTTAACCAGATTCGCTATCTTTTCAAGCAACCTGGCCTTGTTAACCTGGTAAGGAAGTTCTCTTATTATTATCCTTGGTTTCTTTCCGGATTTCGTAGTTTGAATCTCTGTTCTCGCCCTGACTTTTATTATTCCCCTGCCCGTGCGGTAGGCCTCGCGTATTCCGTCCTCTCCCAGAATCATTCCTGCCGACGGAAAATCCGGTCCCTTTATGTATTCCATGAGATCAAGGCTTGTCATCTCAGGATTGTCAATAAGGGCAACAATGCCTGATATAACCTCGCTGAGGTTATGAGGCGGAATGTTCGCGGCCATGCCGACAGCTATCCCTGACGAGCCATTTATCAGGAGGTTCGGCACCCTTGTAGGAAGAACCACAGGTTCCTGCAGTGAATTGTCATAGTTGGGAACAAAATCAACAGTTTCTTTCTCTATGTCCCGCAAAAATTCCTGGGCAAGCCTCGTCATCCTCACTTCCGTGTATCGCATGGCCGCCGGAGGATCTCCGTCAATGGAACCAAAGTTCCCCTGCCCGTCCACCAGCGGGTACCTCAAACTGAAATCCTGCGCCATGCGAACCAGAGCGTCATAGACGGCGGCATCACCATGAGGATGGTACTTACCAATTACATCACCCACTATTCTCGCTGATTTCTTGTACGGCTTGTTGTATTCGTTTTTCAGCTCGTACATGGAATATAGTATTCGTCGATGTACGGGTTTCAACCCGTCACGAACATCGGGCAGAGCCCTGCCGATGATCACGCTCATCGCGTAGTCAAGGTAAGACTGCTTTATCTCATCTTCTATGCTTATTCTTGCAACTTGAGCTTGAGCCATAACACCACCAGATCAACGTTATTTTAGTGTCCTAGATATCCAGTTCCCTCACATGAAGAGCATTATTCTGAATAAAATCTCTTCTCGGTTCAACCTTATCTCCCATTAGTATGGTAAATATTTCGTCAGCAGCTATAGCATCCTCGATTTTTATCTGCAGCAAAGATCTGTTTTCGGGATTCATGGTAGTCTCCCAGAGCTGCTCCGGGTTCATTTCACCAAGACCCTTGTACCGCTGGATGGACAAACCTTTCTGCCCTTCGGCAAGTACCGTTTCCAGCAACTGGCCCGGTGATTCTATGCTACGTTTTTCTTCCCCGTTTACAAGCACGATGTCGCCGGCGAAGAGGTTCCTGATATCCGCAAAAAACTTGCTGGCAACCCTGAAGTCAGACCTCGAAAAGAACTTTCCGTCTATGTTAACGAACTTCTTAATATGGTTGCTGGAAATCAGGATTTTTAACCTGTACTCTTCCCTTTCTTCATCATATTCCTTCTCCGCCTCAATACCGACTTCGCCAAGCCTTTCGATCAACCTGTCGACCCATCCGAAGTCATCGGCGGATATATTTTCCGTGTTATACACGTAGAAAAGAACCCTCAACAGGCGCTCGTCAATACCCTCCTTGGAAAATTTTTCCGTGTATTCCCTGTACGCGCCAATGGCTTCAAGAAGCCCCAGAAGATCATCTCCTTCGTAAACCCTGCCGTCCACCTTAACTTTTTTGCTTTTTACTGCCCTTTCAAGAATATAGCGCTGCAAGCTCTTTTCATCCTTAAGGTACGTTTCCTTTTTACCCGCGGCGACCCTGAAAAGAGGTGGTTGAGCAATGTACAGGTATCCCTTATCGATTATCTCCGGCATTTGCCTGTAGAAGAACGTAAGAAGAAGCGTTCGAATGTGGGACCCGTCCACGTCCGCGTCAGTCATGATTATTATCTTGTGATACCGAAGCTTGTTAATATCGTACTCGCCCTCCCCTATTCCGGCTCCGAGAGCGGTAATCATTGTTCTTATTTCCTGATTTTCCAGCATCTTGTCAAAGCGAGCCTTCTCCACGTTCAAAATCTTACCCCTGAGCGGAAGAATGGCCTGGTACTTTCTGTCTCTGCCCTGTTTTGCAGATCCGCCGGCGGAATCTCCCTCAACGATGAACAACTCGCTTTTCGACGGATCCCTTTCCTGGCAATCCGCGAGCTTTCCCGGGAGCGAGTGATCGCTCAAAAGACCCTTTCTTCTGGTAAGTTCTCTTGCCTTCCTGGC
>JALXAI010000315.1 GCA_026992215.1 Desulfobacterales bacterium
GCATTGTCTACCTGCAGGAAGTGGCTCGATCCCCGTAAAATAAGGAAATTAAAATATTTGACAATACCAATGTTTTTTTTATAATTAATGACTCCCTTTTTCACGGGGAAATAAGTTAGTTTCGGTTCCGTTCCGGAACCAAAAAACAGAGGTAAAAAATGAAATTAACCGGTGCACAGATATTTTTTGAGTGTTTGAAAAGGGAAGGAGTGGAAGTTATCTTCGGTTACCCCGGAGGTGCTGTTCTTGACATTTATCACGAGATGAGAAACCATGACGTTCGCCATATTCTTGTTCGCCACGAACAGGGTGCGACGCACATGGCGGACGGATACGCCAGGGCATCAGGAAAGGTGGGTGTTTGCCTGGTTACATCCGGTCCCGGAGCAACGAACACGGTTACCGGGATTGCCACGGCTTACATGGATTCAATCCCCATCGTCGTTTTTACCGGCCAGGTACCGACTCCGCTGATCGGAAACGATGCCTTTCAGGAGGTTGATATCGTTGGAATTACAAGGCCGTGCACAAAGCATAACTACCTTGTGAAAGACGTGAAAGATCTCGCAAGGATCATCGCCGAGGCCTTTTATCTGGCGCGCAGCGGACGTCCCGGCCCGGTGCTGGTGGATTTGCCCAAGGATGTTATTCAGGGAGAGGCGGAGTTCAGGTATCCCAGGAAGCTCAACTTGCGTGGATACAAGCCAAACCTCGAGGCGCATCCGAAGCAGATTGAGCGAGCCGCAAAGGCAATACTGGGCGCGAGGAGACCTGTTATTTATGCCGGAGGAGGAGTAATAAGTTCCAGTGCTTCTTCTCTCCTCTACAAGTTCGCAACCATGCTCCATATCCCCGTAACCACCACTCTCATGGGACTGGGCGGATTCCCCGCGGTCCTGGAGAAAGATCGGGGGACACAGAACCTTCACCCGTTGTGGCTCGGCATGCTCGGAATGCACGGAACCTTTCGTGCGAACATGGCCGTGTCCAACTGTGACGTTTTGATAGCCATCGGGGCTCGCTTTGATGACCGTGTCACTGGCAAGTTAAGTGAGTTCGCGCCCAAGGCTAGGATTATTCATGTTGACGTTGATCCTACGAGCATAAGCAAAAACGTTCCCGTGCACATTCCTATCGTCGGAGACTGCAAGGATGCCCTGAAGAAATTCATAGAATTTTTCGAAAACGAAAAGCTTGACGGCATAGAAGAAGAGAGAAGCTCCTGGCTGAGCAGAATAAACGAGTGGAAAAAGACGTATCCACTGGCATATGAGCGAAGGAGTGACGTGATAAAGCCGCAGTTTGTGGTGGAAAAGATATATGAACTGACGAGAGGGGAAGCGATAATATCCACCGAAGTGGGGCAGAACCAGATGTGGGTCGCCCAGTACTACCACTTCGCAAAACCCAGAACGCTTCTCACCTCCGGCGGGCTGGGCACCATGGGCTACGGGTTCCCGGCGGCCATAGGTGCACAGGTTGCTTTCCCGGACAGGATTGTTTTTGATGTTGCGGGAGACGGAAGCATACAGATGAACATCCAGG
>JALXAI010000316.1 GCA_026992215.1 Desulfobacterales bacterium
ACAGCCACGGGCTTGTAAGTGAAACCGTTTTGCGTGATGGTAGCAAGATCAGTCACGTCGGTTCCGTCAAGCATAATGAGCAGGCCGTTTTCTTTGAAAGGAACCCCAATCGAAACCTTTATGAAGGGCTTTTTCCCGATAAAAGTCCTGCTCGAGGAAGGAGACAGAAGTACTACTGGACCTGCTCCACCGCTCAAACATGGTTCAGGTAGAGAAAACAACAAGCCTACGAATACAATTGCGGCAACAAGTGCTTTTTTCATTACCCCCCCCACCTGAATAAACAAGCCGGCACAATTGTCTGTCAGTTCTGGTAAATCCGGGAGAGATTTTCGCGACCTTGCACCCGGGTTAAAAAACAAAAAAATCTGCCGAACACTTTGCCCGGTCATGAAAAAGCCGTCAGTTATGATCCACTGATACTATACTTTCAAATCCGGATTATTCATCCCTTGTTCCCGTTCATAACAGTAAGTACAACTATAAACCACTTTCACATGTAATCCCGGATACAGGGAATTTGCCAGGACTTGAATAAGGCTGCAATACCACCAACAGAGATAAAACGACAAAACACAAACTCTACTAGTGGCCAGCGGGCTTTGATTAACCTCAGACCAGGTAAGTCGATCAAACATGGCTCGAGAAGAAGGGGCCCAAACAACTCCTCAATGTTACGTCTAGCAAATCACGCTCATAATGTCAACTGCCGCGATTACCTGCCGAAATAAGGACGCAAGCCGAATTTACCACAAAAATTCGTTATGAAACCGCAATAGCGCCCCGGTTGAACAGCCCAACAAAATTTAGCAGGGCGGGCAAAAATCCGCAAAGAAAAACAGGGAGTATTAACTGACAAGTGATCTATCTCGGAATTTGTTACTCCTGAAGTAGAAGACCCCTGCAAGAGCTGTTTTGCACGGTCCCGGTGTGCGAGTGTGGTGCTGTCAGAAAGTGAATGCATGGTTTTGACTTGATTGCGGCTCTGTTCGCAAGATTTTAAGTAAATGGAAATAAGGGGGAATTTGTATCAGTACGTGGTCTCGGAGCATTCCATGGCATTTCCCGCACAGAGGCCCTTTTCGATCAACAATACCGGTAGGCGGAGCCGATTTAAAGAAAGGCATTGTTGTTTTCGTTTCTCTGACCAACGATCAGGACATGGATAGACCCGGGAAAAATGTGTCTTTCTCCTGGACTATAAAAGCGGAGGGCTTTCCTGCCTCGTGCAGGAATTCCGGGGGAGCCATCAGCGAAAGGGAAATTATGACCGGAATCCGGCGAGGGACGCAGATTCCCGGGGGATCATGCGTTTCATGGGAATTTGCGGCGCCGGCGCCGGCATATCATTTTCCATAATACTCAATTCCAACCCTCGTATTGCAAAAAAGCGACAGGTGGTTCAGAAGATTGTCTCAACGATAACAGGAAAAATCTCGGAAAAAAAAGCAGCCAGATGCTGCCAGAGAGAATGCTACATTGCCCTGAGAGAAGCGGCACGATTATCCGCTGAATTGCTGCCTGTTCGCCTGCGGGCTGATTAT
>JALXAI010000317.1 GCA_026992215.1 Desulfobacterales bacterium
TGGTCAAGGGAGTGAAAGAATTGCTGGGAGCAAAAGTAATGGCAACCGATCTGAGGGCCTCCGCTTCGCTGGTACTCGCAGGACTGGCCGCCAGGGGCATCACGGAAGTGAGCAGGGTCTACCACCTTGACAGAGGTTACGACAGGCTTGAAAACAAGCTATCGGCGCTCGGGGCAAAAATAGAGAGAATCAGAGAATAGCCAGGCACCCCGGGTAGTCGGGTGCGTTTCCAATGCAGCAAGATTTTGCCGATCCCGTCAACCGGGGCTCAAATATATTTAATACTTTGAAATAAACCAAAAAACTCAACCAACAGATGGCTATTCAAAGGACGCTGCCACCGCTTCTTCTGAGTTTTGTCTCTGGAATACTATGCGCAAGGTTCGGACCGAAGATTCAAAACACCATTGTCCTGTTCGCCGCATGTGCCGCCCTGGTTGCCGTTATTCTTGTGCAGGGTCTGCGTGGCAAAAAATCAATTGTCACCCCCCTTGTCCTTTTCTTCCTCCTGGGATCAATCGCTTATAAGACCTCAAGCCCGGTAATCTCGGACAAAAAGACGCTCACCTCGCTCTATAACACCAGGAACGTGATCTGGACCGGAGAGATCGTATCGTACCCGGAATTTAAAAAATACGGCACAATTTTCGTCCTATCGGTTGAGGCGGCTCAGTTAAATGGCAAGAAATACGCTATAAAGGGGCTCGTTCAGATTAACGTCAAAAAATTAACGAAAAACTGGTGGCCGGGCATAAAAGTTGTTAGTTCTTTCATTCTGAGGGATTTCAGGAATTTTCAAGATCCCGGTTCCTTTGATTACAAAAGCTACATGCGCCGGAAAGGATATATCGGGAAGAGCTACCTGCCATCCGATGGTTTCCTGACCCGGATCGCCAGCCACGAACACCCGTGGGCAAAAACAATAGGCAAAATAAGGAGCCGTTCTTTTTACTTTTTAATGCATAATGTCCCGCGACCCGAAAACGCGATCTTCGCCGCTCTTTTGCTCGGGATGAAAAAAGGCGTTCCGGAGTACCTTAAAGCGGCTTTCAACCTGACGGGCGTAAGCCACATCCTCGCGATATCCGGCCTCCACCTGGGGCTTCTGGGAGGCATCCTCTATTTTCTATTTTCATACCTATTTTCCACGTGGGAGTGGGCGATACTGAAGTTTGGGAAAACACGACTCGCCCTCCTGTGTACTCTTCCCTTCGTACTGTTTTACGCTGAAATCACCGGTCTTTCCATTCCAACCAGGAGAGCCGTGTTGATGGTAATGATAACCCTGGTTGCCCTACTGGTGAAAAGATCCCGTGATTTCTGGCAAATACTATCCCTGGCGGCTCTGCTCATACTCATGGATCAGCCCGGCGCCGTTTTTTCTCCCTCTTTTCAGCTTTCGTTTTGCGCACTGGCCGCGATCGTGTTCCTGACCCCCGAATTCAAAAAGCTCCTTGGACTGGACAACCATGAATTCAAGACAAAATTCATGAAAAGAATTTGTGATGCTTTCTTCGTTTCACTTTCCGCCTGCCTGGGTGTTG
>JALXAI010000318.1 GCA_026992215.1 Desulfobacterales bacterium
AAAAGTTCAGGGCTGTTGTCCGGGAGATCAAGGAACTGAACAGGAAAGGGCGCCCGGTGCTTGTCGGAACCGTCAGTATCGAAAAGTCAGAGCAGCTCAGCAAGATGCTCAAGAGGGAAGGAATCAAACACGAGGTGTTGAACGCCAAAAACCACGAAAAAGAAGCTCAAATTGTGGCCCAGGCCGGGCAGCGCGGAGCGGTTACCATCTCCACCAACATGGCAGGACGTGGAACCGACATAGTGCTCGGGGAAGGAGTGGCCGAATTGGGTGGTCTCCACATAATCGGAACGGAAAGGCACGAATCGAGGCGAATCGACAACCAGCTCAGGGGTAGAGCCGGCCGCCAGGGAGATCCCGGTTCATCTCGCTTTTACCTGTCCCTGGAAGATGACCTCATGCGCATCTTTGCGGCCGACCGCATCTCCGGCCTGATGAAACGGGTCGGGATGGAAGAGGACGAACCGATAGAGCACAACCTGATAAGCAAGGCAATAGAAAACGCGCAGAGGCGGGTGGAAGCTCAAAACTTTAACATGAGAAAACAACTCCTTGATTTCGATAACGTAATGAATACCCAGAGAGAGATCATTTACAAGCAGAGAAGAGAAGCCCTGGAAAGTCCATCGCTGCGGCCGGCCATTATGGACATGATTGATGATCTCGTGGACGATATTGTTGATACTTACACCGACGAAAAACTCCTCCCCGAGGAATGGCAGCTGGAGGATATCGAGAAGGAAGTTGAACGCCTTTTCAACACAAAGCTCGACATGCAAAAAGTGGTTGACGACGACATGGGTCAGGAGGCGTTCCGCGAGTGGCTGTCAGAGGTGGTAAAAAACAGGTACGAGGAACGGGAAAAGGAGATGGGTGAGGAGCTGATGAGAGACCTGGAGCGTTTTCTCACCCTTCAGACCGTGGACATGCACTGGAAAGATCACCTGCTCGCCATGGATTACCTCAAGGAAGGTATTGGGCTCAGGGGCTACGGACAGGTAGATCCGCTTGTAGAATACAAGCGGGAAGGTCACGCTATGTTCCAGGCCATGATCGATAAAATAAAGGAAGATATAATCAGGGGATTGTTCTACATAAGGGTTGAAAGAGAGCAGGAAAGGGAACAGCTTCAGCGGGAGCAGGAGCAGCAGCCGATGTATTTTAGCCATGGTGACAGTTCTGCGCCTGCAACAAAGACCGTAAGAAAGGGGAAGAAAATTGGGAGAAACGACCCGTGTCCGTGCGGAAGTGGGAAGAAGTACAAAAAGTGCTGCGGACGTTAAACTGGGAGAGATCAGGGTAAGAGGTTTTTTGGGCGCCGCGACAAGAGCGGGATTTAAGTACAGAGACAGGGACGACCTTGCAATCATATTCAGCGAAAAGCCGGCGAGAGCGGCAGGCGTTTTTACCCTCAACAAGGTAAAGGCGGCCCCGGTTTTGTGGTGCCACGAAATAATTACCAGGAACACGCCGGTTCGCGCAATAATAATAAACAGCGGAGTGGCGAACGCGTGCACGGGCACCAGGGGCTACCTTGATGTTGCTACCACCACAAACCACGTGGCAGGTGCCTTCAAAATCAAGAAATCCCAGGTGCTGGTGGCATCCACGGGGGTGATTGGAGAATTTCTAGATACGGCTTTAATTGAAAAAGCGCTCCCGGAACTCAAAAAGAAACTCTCCCCGAACTCCTGGCATGATGTAGCTTCTGCCATAATGACCACCGACACTTTCCCGAAAATAGATTATGCCCGGGTGAATATAAATTCAAAACAAATAAATATCCTCGGGCTTGCCAAGGGTGCCGGGATGATCGCTCCCAACATGGCAACCATGCTGGCATTCGTTATCACGGACGTTGCGATTCACCAGAACATACTGCAGGAGCTGACCAGGGCCGGGGCGGCTCAATCGTTTAACAGGATAACCGTGGACGGGGACACGAGTACCAATGATACCCTGATTGTTCTTGCCAACGGCGCCGCGGGCAACAAGGCCATTGCCAGCGTTGACAGCGACGATTGCGAACGGTTCAGGGAAGCATTAAACGGGGTTCTATTTAACCTTTCTCAAATGATTGTAAAAGACGGAGAAGGTGCCACCAAGCACGTCGAAATAAGAGTGATCGGGGCGGTGAGCGACCGGGAAGCCGAGAAAATAGCCTTCACCGTGGCCAACTCTCCTCTTGTCAAAACCGCCATCCACGGTGAGGATGCGAACTGGGGAAGGATTATCGCCGCGGTGGGAAGATCCGATGCCACCATTGATCCCAGCGGAATCTCGATTTATTTTGACGACGTGTGGGTGGTTAACGAGGGGATGAGTCGTGGCAAAAAAGAGGAAAAGGCCGCCGAAGAGGTATTGAAGCGAAACCATTTTGTCATAACCGTTGACCTGGGACTCGGCACTTCCCACGCCTCGGTTTTTACCTGTGATCTTTCTCCGGAATACGTCAAAATTAATGCCGAATACAGATCATGACGGGAACGAAAGCTGACGGGTTCGATAATATCCCGGCGCAGCCAAACCTTCGAAATCAACTCCCGGTTATTTTCTCAACTTCGGAACTCAGGTCGAAAAACCGGGTTTCTTTTCTATTTTCCCATGCCCGGTAGATTACCTCCGCCCTGATTTCATGAAGCGCCCTGTCTAGTTCCGCAAGCTCGCCCATTATCCCCGAAGGCATAATTTCTCTTTCAATCGCCAGGTTTTTCAACCTGTTTATCAAGGCACTTCCCCTTACACCCTGCTTGCAAACCTCGCTGCATGTCTCGCACGAGATGCATAACCACAGGTCCGGAGACGCCAGGATCTTGTCCTCCTGGCCGAGATAATATGTTCTCATGATTTTTACGGGGTCAAAGCTTCCGATCGACCTCGAGACAATGCACGAGACGGTGCATTCCCTGCACGTCAAACATTGCGTAAAACCGGTTTCTTTAAGCCCGTCACTTACCAGGTGCTCCACCTTCAGAGTACTTGTGCTTCGTTCCGCGTTCCTTTCATTGCCTGCAGCGGCGACAAACGCTTTTTTTATAACTTCCTCAACGCTAAAAGCCTTTCCGCCTCGCCATGCTCCAAGAGCAAGAGTATATGCCTGTTTCCTCGCTTCCTGGATGTAGCGTTCGGTCTGGTCGATAAAACGCGTAAACTCGCCGGTCACGCGGTTTTCTTTTAACGCAAGGTTTCTGAAAAAATAAATGGCGGGAGCCGGTTCCACTTTCTGCGGGCACACGTTGCTGCATTTTCTGCACTGCATGCACAGCCATATGTCGACGGATTCGAGAAGTTCTTCTTTCATCCCGAAGGCGGTCATGCGCACCACCTTCCTGGGGTCGAGCCTGCCGACGTTCCTGTTTACCGGGCATTCCACGGTGCAAGTGTTACACGTGTAACAGCCAAGGGTACCGCTTTCGAAGAAAGCATTCACCGCGTACTTTAAATCGGAGGAAAGTGATTCTATCCTGATGGCTTCCATTTCCATTTATCCTTTTTATTGCATACAGTTATGTTCCAAACACCGGACCCAGATCACGGATCTTTTCAACCCTCTCATTTATAATGCCTGTTACTTTCAAAGCCAGGCTTGACGGTGCCTGTATCAGTTGAACTCTTTCTTCATCAATCCCTATACTTTTAAGGATCTCCCTGACGTACGCCACCCTTTTCCCGGCCAGTTCCACGCCAACTTTATACATGCAACTGTCTTCCGCACAACCGATCACGAATACCGCGTCCGCTCCTTCTTCGATAACTTTTAAAATATGTTGGGTATCAAGCCTGGAGAGGCACGGAAGATCAACAATCACGAAATCCCGAAAGGGGTTTCCGTGTCCCGAGTAACACATTCTGTCTCTGGTTTGCGCGGGACAATTCTGGCACTTGAACACAACGATCCTGGGATCAAACTCTCCCATAATAATTTCTCCTTTTCCTACGTTAGGCACTCACCGAGTTTTCCACAGAGGGCATCTTCCTCGTACATCGCCAGGGAAATAGCCTTGCCCGGACATTCAGCCGCGCAGGCTCCGCATCCCTTGCAAAGCGCGCTGTCAATGAACGACACTCCGTCCACTATGCGCGGGACGTCAAACGGGCAGACCCTAACACACGTGCAACACACTGCACACCTGCTTCTGTCTACCATTGCTACGATGCCACCTGCCTGCACCGTCTTGTTTCGGAGAATTGCCAGAGCGCTTGCCGCTGCCGCCTTTGCCTGCGCGATGGTCTCATCCAGGAACTTGGGGGCGTGAGCAGCCCCGCTCATGGTGATGGCGTCGTTAAAGAACTCCACGGGTTTCATCTTTGCATGAGACTCGGCAAAGAATCCGTTTTCATCCACGTCCACCGGAAATACCCGACTCACCTCCGAATTATCTGCCACCGTAGCCGTGGACAACACGACCATGTCCGCTTCAAAAACAAGCTCTGCATCCAGTATCCTGTCTCGAACTCTTACCTGCGTTTTTTCTCCTTCCGACTCCACAACAGGGCACATCGAAGGATCGTATCTGACAAAAAATACTCCTGCAGAAAGGGCTTCCCGGTACAGCCTTTCTTTCAGGCCGTAAGTCCTTATATCCCGATGTAATATTGCAACATTTACCCCCGGGCTAATTCTCTTCAACTCGAGAGCACCCATTATTGCCCTCGTGCAACAGACACGGCTGCAGTACGGCCTTTGCTCATCCCTTGAACCGACACATTGAATAAATACCACGCTGCCTGCGCTGGCAATATCTCCGGATTCCTCGATCAATTTTTTTTGAAACTCCCCGAGAGTCACCACTTTGGGGTTCACGCCGTAATCGTAGTAACCGACAGGCTTGAGCTCGCCGGCTCCAGTGGCCAGATGGGTTACGCCATGAGCGATTATGCTTTTCTCGCCCGTTCGACGATTCAGTACGACGGACTTAAAGTTGCCCCTGTATCCCTCGCTCTTAATCACTTCACTTTCAAGAAGTATTTCTATGTCAGGATGTTTTTTGACTCGACTTACCAGGTCGTTAAGGTACGGCTTTACCGGTTCTTCTTTCCATGTTTTTAAAAAGTCACCCGCTCGCCCGCCAAGTTTTCTTTCCCTTTCGACGAGGTATACCCTGTAGCCACCGGACGCCACCGAAAGAGCAAACTCCATTCCTGCAACTCCGCCTCCAACCACCAGCGCCGAAGGCTCCACCGTAATCGTTGTGAAGGGCAGGGAGGAAACCTTGTTCAACTTTTCGACGGAATTCTCCAGAGCTGCGCCTAACGAGAACACGTTGATCCTCGTTGAATCATTTTCGCTGCTAGCGTGTTCTCCCAGATCAACCATCTCCAGAACCTCTGCTCTCAAGCCTTCCTTCCTGATGGCTTCTTCAAACATTGACCGTCTGACCGAAAGGGCACATCCCGTTATCAGCAACCTGCTTAGCTTTTTCTCACGAATATCTTTCAAAATCGACCTTTGCCCCGTTGCCGTGCAAAGATTTTTCACGGACCTTACCGAAGTGACTCTCGGGCAGGAACTCAGCTTTTCTCTTAGTGCCCGGATTTCCTTCGTTGATACTTCATACAGGGAACATTTGCAGATGAAAACACCGATCCTGCAATCGGCCGGAAT
>JALXAI010000319.1 GCA_026992215.1 Desulfobacterales bacterium
AACACTTTGAAAAACATCAAGTTTTAGGAGCGGGTCATGGGAGAAAACATTTTGAAAAATATCGCGTACTGCACCGATTTTTCTGAAAATGCGAACGCTGCATTTGAACTGGCCAAAGACCTTGCGTGGAGATACGGTGCAACCCTGCACATTGTACATGTTGTGGTGGGACTAACCCTGGTACCTGAGCAGGAAATTTGCGTGCCCATAGAGCTTGTGCCCGAGGATTCAAGGGTTAAAATTATGGAGAGCGCAACCGAGGCTGCGGGGGAAAAAATCGAAGAATTATACGTGGGGAAATTGAAGGAAAAACAGCACCGCGAAATCCATATAGTCCCCGGATACCCTGCCACCGAAATAATAAGGCTCGCCAGGGAGAAAGACTTTGACCTTATAGTTATGGGAAGTCACGGGCTAACCGGACTGGCTCACGTAATTTTCGGGAGCACCGCGGATCGGGTAATGAGAAAAGCGCCATGTTCGGTGCTGACAGTAAGGCAGAAAAAGAAGCAATAATCTCGTGGTACGGCCGTAAATGTAGCCGTGTTGTTACTTCTTTGCGCTAAAAGGGCCCCAGCCCCATAAACGTTTTGCCATGGAGGTGCGGCAGAGAAAATAGCATGATAGACTACTCTACCAGGGGAAGGATGTTTCCAGCACGTTGCGATCATAACACCTTGAATATACAAGTAATCATACACCCGACTTAAAGATATACATCAAGCCCCCACGCAAACGCGTAACAACTTACCCCATCGAAATGTTTACTCTGTCGCCATGGTCTAAAAAGCGCAAAGCGAGGAAAGGAAAAGTGGCTGGCGCCGAACAACAGTTAAGCATGGTCGCAACGTGGACGCCACGAGTCCAGAGTGCGCACTAAGACGAAATGTCTGCCATTTCACCACTTTCCTCCTGGCTGGCGGTTCACAGCGCGCTTCCCTTCATTCCCCGGACTGCCGCCATATCCGTGCAATGTTATCCGCTATCCCCAAAATAGCAATTGTGGCGTGATTTTTGCGTAAAAGACTTCAATTGATATTACAAGAATGGCGAGCTGGAATAAAAAATCGCAAACCAGGGGTCTTACAATACTTAAAAGAATTAGAAATGGGGCAAATGATAAACAGCATAACCAAGAGGATTCCAATTGGACAAAGCAAAAGGGATCCTGTAGAAAAACAACTTCCCGGTAGCCACCTAAAAAGATTCCTTCCCCACGGGGCAATCTTTTTATTAATCGTGGGAGGCATCTTGTTCGTGGTGAGACGTCCACCGAATAAAATCGACCCCAGGTACCTGATGGAGCTTTTTTTTATTCCCCTGGTTCTTTCGGGATGGTGGTTTGGCAGGAAAAGTTTTCTTTTTTCCATTCCCTTTCTTTTTGCCATCGTTGCAGCACAGTTCTTCGGGCCTTTTGCCGTGGTAAAAGACATGCCGGAAGGGATGAAGCTAATTTACATAGGTATCTGGTACGTGGTGGCATTTTTTCTTTCTTTCGCTACGGTAAACTGTCGTCAAAAGGTTGAAA
>JALXAI010000320.1 GCA_026992215.1 Desulfobacterales bacterium
AAAAGTAGCGGAACTTTCGACCATCACGGACTACTTTGTTATATGTACGGGGAAGTCGAGTCGGCATGTGCTGGCAATTGCTGATCATATTGAGATGTCCCTGGGCAAACGTGGAGTCAAGCCTCTTGGAATAGAAGGACGCCAGCAGGGACACTGGGTGCTTCTCGACTACGATGACGTTGTGGTACACGTTTTTTACGAACCCGTAAGGCGCTTTTACGATCTTGAGAGTCTCTGGTCGGATGCCGAGAGAATCCTGGTACGAAGAGAGACCCCGGTAAAAGAACAGACGGAAAATGAAATTATTTCTTGAAATAAAGGATTATGAGAGGCAAAAAGAAATGACCCACGGTCACTTGACCCGATTTGTCGCCTTTGTCCTCCTGATCTCCTTCTTCACATCTCTCTTCACCCTTTTCAATCCAGTGTACTCCCATGCAATGATATCGCACGTGGATGAAAAGAAAATGGGGGAAAAGTTCATAAAGGTAGCAAAAAAGCACTTTCATTTTATAGAAGACGACGAAATCGTCGAGTACGTAAACGAGGTGGGACAGCATATCGTGGATTGCCTACCCAACCCGCTGCCCTATAATTTCCGTTTTTACGTCATAGACAACCAGATTCCCAACGCGTTCGCGGTGCCGGGAGGCTATATATTTGTTCACAGGGGCATAATAGAGCTCATGGACAACGAAGGAGAACTCGCAAGTATCCTGGCACACGAAATCGGCCACATTCAAGCTCGACACATCGCCAGGAGAATAGAAAGATCCAAGGTACTGAACGTGGCCATGCTGGCAGCCATGCTGGCCGGGATGTTTCTGGGAGGAGGCGCGGCTTCCCAGGCACTTATACGCGGATCAATGGCAACGAACATGTCGATGCAACTGGAACACAGCAGGCAGGACGAGCGGGAAGCCGACCACAGGGGCATGGAAAACCTTGTCCGAGCAGGGTACGACCCGCAGTGCATGTACGACGCCATGAAAAAGGTCTGGAACAACAAGTGGCAAAGCGGTGTGGATATCCCGGATTACCTGTCGACACATCCGGCCCTGGGAGAACGTCTGGTTTACATCAGGGGGCTGGTTGCGGTGAAGGAAAAAGAGACCAGGCTGTATAAATCGAATAGGAGAAAGGGGCAGGAAGTTTTTCCTTTCATAAATGCCATGCTCTGGGGAAAATACCACGACGTCAGGGCCGCGGAATACCATTTCAACTCCCTGATTGCCAGGGGAAATAGGGATGGTTCAGCCTACATGGGACTCGCCTTTGTGCAGGAAAGAGAGGGCAGGATAGTTGAGGCCATAAACTCGGTGTCGAAGGCACTACAATTTCACCCGAATTCTCCGCTGCTCCTGACCACGCTTGCGAGACTCTACTTCAAGAGCAACCACACCGATAAATCCATAACCTTGCTAAAACAGGCTCTGAAAATAGACCGTCGGTTCAGGGAGGCATATTACAGGCTGGGCAGGTGCTACGAGGAACTGGGCCAAAACAGGCTTGCCCTGGACAACTTCAGCAAGGCCCTGGATATGGGCTTCAGATCACCTCAACTCAAATACCATATCGGCATCGTTTACGGCAGGCTTAATCAACTCGCCCCCGCCCACGAATATCTTGGTTTTTACTATGCCGACAAGGACAGGCCCAATTTCAAGCTGGCACTTTACCACCTGAATAAGGCCCTTGAACTTTACGAAGGAAATCAGTCCCACACCGAAATAATCGAGGATAAGATCCGGGAAATAAAGGGCGAGGACAAGAAGGAAAACAGTAATTCCAGAAGCGGATTTTACCTGATCCACACCACGCCCCGCAACTAGCATGTTGCTCCAGGTGCAGTGTCAGGGACTGTCATAGCAAAGAAGCACGCGGTGGTGCTCATTCATTCTTTTAGCCGGACAGCGCATGGGTTTGATGATTACGCAAACTTCGTCGAATTATTCGGAGGCAACGCGGCCACAGATTCCGTTGTGTCAATCAGCCAGGATATGAAAAACAGACTCTATTTTGCGTGGGTCAGGGGAGAGAAACGATACCTTGAACTTTGAAATAAACACCCGGATGACACCTCATTCATCATTCCTGATTTCCCTAATTTTAAAAAGAAAGGCTATCGAAGTGGCTTGACTTAAAATTTGTCAAATGATAAAAAACAACAAAAAGGCGGCATAGCCAAGTGGTAAGGCAGCGGTCTGCAAAACCGTTATTCACCGGTTCGAATCCGGTTGCCGCCTCCACTGTTGACATCAGGAGGTTGGGAGTGAGTTCCCGGCCTTTTTTATTTTGTATAAGAGCCCAACTTGCGTTACTATTGATAATAAAAGTCCGGCAAAAAGGAGGCCTGTTAATTGTCCCCGGAAAAGCTTACATTTACGGCGAAAGATGCGCATTCCATTTACGAATTTGTCTCGGGACACCTGTATTTCAGCCGCCCCGACCTGATAGTCGATGATACAATGTTCAATTCGACTCTCCTTTTTGCTTTCCTTACCGCCCTGGTTCAGGGCAAGGCGATAATCATCGGGGAACCGGGGCTTGGGAAAACTACCGCGGCCGAATATATAAGCTCCCTGATTTACAGGCTGCCCGTGGGAACGATATGGTCAGGGACCCTTGGCGGACATCCCGAGCAAACCGAAGAGAAAATAGTCGGTCGTCCTGACCTGGCCATGCTGAACTCCGGCCGTGAAGAAGTGGTCTGGACTAATTTTGCTCAACTTCCAGTTAAAATCGTGGACGAAATAAACAGGCTACCGGAAACGAAACAGAGCCTTATCCTGGACGGAATTGACCGGGGACACTGGGAATACCTTAACGAAATGATACTGAACGACGAACACTGCCTTTTCGCAACGGCCAACTACCAGGACAGTGGAACGAGCTCCATCATCGCTCCGTTGCTGGACAGGTTTGACGTAATGGTTGAATCCAGGCATCCGGGTCCGAACCTAGCCTTTTCCATTTCCGAGATTAACCAAAAAAATGATATCCTGAGACATCCCAGGTGCGAGGAAAACCTTCAAACCATTCTTCGACAAAGGCTCCCGTATCACGAGAAAATTGCGGGTATAGATCAAAACTGCGCCGAATTCGAAGCATATATTCATGACAAATACGGCCTGCGCCTTCCGAATCGCGAGCAAAGACGACAGGTTATTGAATCTATTTCAAATATCGGGTTTGATGTGGACGCAGACGCATTTTCCAGGTTTCTCATAGCAGAGTTGTGCTTCTGCAGCCAGTACGGCCAGAAGCGCTCAAACGAACTATGTGATGATTCATGCCATTATTCCGGATACTTATGTAGAGAGACAAAAAACTGTATTTCAAACCGATTTCCGATTTCGCTCAAAACCTTTTCCCTGGCCCTCGCGTGGTTCCTGGAAAAAAGCGAAGTAAATATTGAAGTGGTCAGAACCGTAGCTCCATACGCCCTGGCGCATCGCATCCAGTGGCGGGACGACGTGGTGGCGTATCATCAAAACAAGTGCAGGCTTGATCCAATGCCAATCTATCTGGCGAAGGAAGCGGTAAAGAAGGTTTACAGGAGATACGTTGAACAGAGCGACGAGGTAAAAATAGCCCTCGGCTCCGCCTGCAGAGCCTTTGAAACCGGTGATCCGCAAACAGAAATAGAGGGAGATCACCCGCTTTTTTTTGAAATCAGAAGGGACCTGGAATCCTTGAAAAAAGGGTAACCAGAGGTGCAAAATATTTCCTTTCAACGGGTTGGTATTCCTACAAATGGTGAATTAATTACCCGGAGACTTTTTTCCCCTTGGGTCGTGACATCCGGATGTCAATTCGCCATCCTGTAGTCCCCTTCACCATCACCAGAATCCCGATCAAAGTATGTTTCAGGCTTGTAAGAAAAAGATGTTAGCTTTTTCAGCAGTTGTTTAATTGTTTTTTTGTCCTGGGTGCTGGAACACGCAAGGATCTGCTCGATATGTTCCTCGAACCTATCGATTTGCCTGCTGTTCCCCTTAATGATAAAGATCTTTTCGTGCTCGGATACCATGACCTCTTCGTCTTCTCCAACCAGTTCCTCGTGAAGCTTCTCCCCAGGCCGAAGCCCGATAAATTTTATTTCTATGTCTTCGTACGGTTCAAAACCGCTCAAGCGGATAACGTCTTCGGCAATATCAAGTATTTTTATCGGTTTTCCCATGTTCAGGACAAAAATCTCGCCCCCGTTACCCATGGCTCCCGCCTGCAGTATCAGCTGGCAGGCTTCGGGTATAGACATAAAGTACCTGGTAATCTCAGGATGAGTAACCGTAACCGGCCCACCCCTTTTGATCTGTTTCCTGAAAAGAGGCACCACGCTCCCCACGCTGCCCAGAACATTGCCAAACCGCACCACCATGTATTTCGTTCTTGATTTTCGTTTTGATGCGTATAGTCGAACCAGTTCCTCGGCGACCTTCTTGGTTGCCCCCATGACGCTGGAAGGGTTGACCGCCTTGTCGGTGGAAACAAGTACAAACCTTTCTGCTCGAAAACGTTCCGTAACCTGTAACAGGTTCCGGGTTCCTCCTATGTTATTTTTTACCGCTTCCCACGGATGTTTTTCCATCATCGGAACGTGTTTGTAGGCCGCAGCGTGAAAAACTACCTGGGGATGATAGGCGCTGAACGTTTTGAATAATTCTTCCACATTCTGAATATCCCCCAGGACAGGCACGATGTTCAGTTGGGGAAAATGGTGAGCCAACTCCATTTCAAGGTCGTAAAGCGGGCTTTCGGCACGCTCGTAAAGAATAAGCCTGCTGGGTTTGAACCTGGCGATCTGCCTGCAGAGCTCAGAGCCGATCGAACCCGCTGCCCCCGTGACCAGTATGTTTTTCTCGAGCAGCGTCCGGGCAATTCGGTTTTCGTCCAGTTTCACAGGCTCCCGTCCCAGGAGGTCACGATAAGCAACTTCGCGAACACTGTTTATCGATATTTTTCCATCCATAATTTCCGTTAAATTAGGGACAATCTTGAAGTCCACTCCCGCTTCTTTACAGTCTTCCACAATCTGACGAATTTTCTTATGTGTTGCAAAAGGAATGGCAATAAGGACCTCGTCAACAGCGTACCTGGCTGCCACCTCAGTGAGTATAGTTGTGTCACCAAGTACCGGAACTCCGTGAAGAAGCTTGTTCGCCTTGCCAGGGTCGTCATCAAGGAATCCCACGGGCTGGTAATTTATCTTCGAATTTGCATTTATCCCTCTAAGCAACCTCTCTCCAGCATCTCCCGCTCCCACAATAAGCAATTTTTTGGCCTTCTTGTTTTTCTTGATTCCGGAGAGCAATTGCGTCCACGGCTTCGATTGTTTGCTATCCCCGTTTTGAGCGCTCTGCCAGTAATACCACCTTATGAACAACCGTGAGCCCCCGATAAAAATCACCGTGAGACACCAATCTATTATTACGATGGAACGTGGAGAAAAGACCCGCATCTGGTAAATCGCGAAGGTAATCAAAAGCTCGGACACGGTCGTTGCTTTGATCAGGTTCACAAGGTCAACTATTCCCGTGTAACGCCACA
>JALXAI010000321.1 GCA_026992215.1 Desulfobacterales bacterium
AGCGTGGGGGCGGAGGGTTTGCTTTTTTCCAGGCGGTGACCGCAATAGCCGCAAAATTTCCTCGCGCCAGGGATTTTGCCGCCGCATTCCGGGCAAACTATTACGAGCTCTGCTCCGCATTCTTCGCAAAAGGAAACCCCGTGCCTGTTTTCAAATTGACAAGCAGGACACTTCAACTTCTTTTCTCCCTAAAATTCCAGGGCAACAATGCCGCAAGCAGGATTTGAAAGAAGAATGTATTCTAAAACCACAGAAAACGCCTCCATTGGAAAGCCCCCCGGGATTTGACAGCACAAGCAATCTACTCGAAAAATTTGTCTTTTCTCCAATCAGCGGTCAGAGATTCATCCCGGGAGGTATACCGATGCCAGCATTGGCTGTGCCGCTCAGTGGCAGGCAGTTATTACTCAAAACCTGAAAACCAACCCCACGTACCGGCGAGGAATCTCAACGCGAAGATTGAAAGACGCAAACCCATACATTTTTAGAGAGAAACTAAGAAATCCACGTTCACAAATATTCCGGACAATCCCCTCGGGGGCAATCTTCCACCCACCTTAAGCAGATCTTTGACCACACCAGAGGCGGATCTTTGATTCCTGATGCATCAGGATCGTCCATTCAAAAGTTTAAGCAGGTACGAAACTCCCGGGATTACGAAGTCTGCCCCCGCCATCTCGAGATCGTGTCTCGACGACTTGCTCGTAAGCACACCAATGGTTATCACCCCTGCTTTTTTCCCGCATTCCATATCTACGGGGTGATCTCCCACCATGGCAGCGTTAGAGGTTTCCAGCCCAAGGTACTCTATGGCCCGCAGGAGATGATCCGGGTGCGGTTTTATCCTTGGGACATCGTCCCTTGTGAGAATAACGTCGTATGGTACGGGAAAGCGGGCCAAAACTTTTTCGACGGCCTGTCGACCGTTTCTAGAAATTATCCCTATTTTGCAACCCCTGGCCTGCAACTCCCTAAGTACCACATCTATTCCCGGAAGGAGTTTAGCACCCGCACAGCACTCTAATTCCATCTGTTCTATGGCAGAAAAAGCCTCGGTCCTGAACGTCTTAGCAACATCGGGCTCGTGTCGAAGGGCCTCGTAACCGAACTCTACAAGCTCCAGCGCAAAAAGCCTGGTTTCAATACCTTCGATGTAGGCGCCCCATTTCTTTAAAAGGTTGGAGACTTCCTCCTTCATTCGCGGAAAGTCAATATTGCTTTCCACCAGGGTACCGTCAAAATCGAACATAAAACCACGAAGCCGCTTTATATTATCAGGTCTTTCCATTTTTCCATCTGATGTTTTCGAGCGCAGGCGGTAATGCATTTTATCCTTTGCAGACACACTGTCAATACATTGTTTTTACTTTCGGAACAAGTTGTGGGAATGCGGTGTCATAAATAAAAAAATCCCCTGCTTTAGAACAAAGCAGGGGTCTCCGAGTTGGGGCAAACTCGGCAATTTGGGGTTTGGGGCTCTGTCCTATTATTAAGCTATATCTGTGCCATTGGTGGCGTGTAATTTATTGGCTGTGAATTCGCCTACTTGAGCGTGGAATTAATTTACCGACCCCGAAACTTGTGAGAATTTTTTTACATAAAAAAGGAAATTTTTTATCCCTTTAGTATAAAAAGATGCCCACTTTCCTTCAGGACAATCGTCCCTTCAACGAGCGGTACAGGGTGTCTCAATTAAAGGGGCAAAAGACGAAAAAAGATTGCAGGTTCGCAGAAAATGCTGGGAGCAGGAAAGGAAATCCGTGCCATAACAAGGTTCCGGGCAAATTAACAATCGCTACTTTTACTCCAGAAATATTCGCCCCTTATCATGGCTTGTCGATATAACGCCATGCACGCTGGAAAGAAACTTTTGAAGAGATTTTAAAGTGTATCAAGATAGCCCAATACAGCTTGAGAATAAAGGTAGAGAAGAAAAGGGGGCTTAAGAACAGGGCATGCGGCCCCTGTTTTTGCCTTTCTGTATGTTTCTATCGTCTGCCGCCTTGGTGGCACGTGAGATTAATCGTAATAAAGCCTTGATCTCCTCCGGGATTTGGCTTTTCCCATCTGCAGGCCCACCAGCCATCCGAATACAAGAACCGCGGCTCCTGAAAGAAACCACCTGATATTCTGGGAATACCTTATTCTGTTGTTTTCCTGTTTCAGCTGGTTGAGTTCGCTTTCCATGAACCTGGATTTCTCTGCAAGTTCATCGTAGGATTTTTTTAGACTCAGGTAGGTCGATGCTCCCTGTTTCAGTTCCGAATACTTTTTTTTAAGCAGGGCCAGCTCTTCCTGTGTCTTTTCCAGGTTCTGTGTCAATTCCTTGTTTTGTTTTAACAGGTCGCTGTTTTCTTCTTTAAGTTTGGCAATGCTCTGCTTCATTTGCTTGTTTGTTTCTTCAAGCTTAAGGGCATAGATTTTCCATGGCAACCTGTTCATGAGGTACTTCTTAAGAGTCCAGCCTTCCCTGCCATCGGGCAACCGGACCTTTGCCCATCCGGATTCTTCCGATATTAGATCCACGGGGTCACCAACCTTAAGAAGTGCGATAATCTTGTTCTGCAGGCTAGGGCCGGTGCGTACGTTTATTTCCACGGTTTCATCAGAAACGTAGGCCCTTTTTGCTTCTGCGACTCGTGGAATCGCCATGCAGCAAAACAATAATAGACACGCAAAGCCCATCAGCAACATTTTGTTGTTTTTTTCCATTGCCCCATCCTCGGTAACGTATGTTATGAATTTTCGATAAGCGAAAAACTAAAACAAAACGCCTTATTTTTCAAGTGAAAGCGGTATG
This sequence comes from Desulfobacterales bacterium, assembly GCA_026992215.1. Lineage (GTDB taxonomy): Bacteria > Desulfobacterota > Syntrophobacteria > B119-G9 > B119-G9 > B119-G9. The sequence continues at coordinate 2,801 of JALXAI010000321.1, forward strand.
CGTACAATAATATTTCCCTTTTCGTCTTTCGCGTAGCTCAACCTGACCATGGGTGTCCTGGCAGGCCCGGCAATTCTGCGCCCTTTTGAGTCGAACCTGCTCCCATGGCATGGACACTGGTATTCGTTCATATCCGGAGCGTAATGTAGAGTGCACCCGAGGTGAGTACACCGATCTGAAAAAATGGTTATCTTGCCGTTTAAAATACTTATGAATATGCCGTTTTTATGTTCGGGGACCTTCAACTTGGCGGGTACGCGCACAATAATCTTTTTATTGCGGGGAAATAGAAACGTAATGAATTTCCAGGCGGGCCAGAAAAGCAGTAGGGCAAAGCACAGGTACAGCAATTCCAGGACGTGCGAAAAAAGTGCTCTGCGACTTCTGGAATGTGATTCTCCGGTATTGTGCACGGTGGTTTTTGAATGGAATTTAATCATAGTTTCTTTAAATCCGCTTTTGCTGGATTCATCCTGCCGTGGCGGAAACGAGTGAAGCCGGCCTGCAATTCTTCTTTAGCAAAGTTCCACTGTCTTCCCGGACTTGTTAACCGGTTTCCTTCCCATCTCAACCCCTGGTATTTGGCCTAGCCGGTATCTCTGCTACATGTTTACAGAAAGTCACTTCGATCTGTCTCCCGTGAAAGGGTGCTAAAAGAACGCAAGCAGAGGGGCATCCCCCTGGTAAGTCATCCTGTGACTGCCTGTGCCGTGGGCACGACGAGAAAAGGAAGTTACCACCGGTTGCGCCCACCATCATATACATCGTCTTTACCATAATAGGCGACTTTTATTGACAAAAAAAACTGCCTCTGTTAGCTTATTTGCATCAAGAGGTTAAAGCCATGGAAAAGAAAAGTAATACAAGTAGAACCTCTGGAAAAGGAAATCTTGGGGAAGTGATTGAAATCAAGATCAGCAGCCATCCAAAGATGATGCGAGTATTACGCGCGGTTTCAGAAGAAATTGGAAATCTTGCCGGGATGTCTGAGGAGCAGATAATTCATCTTCAAATTGCCATTGATGAAGCGTCCACAAACATTATCAGGCATGGGTACAAGTTTGACGCAACCAAGGAGTTCAAGCTTATCTTTAACCTGATGGAAGACAGGCTTGAAGTGGTATTGGAGGACAATGCAAGACCTTTTAAGCCCGAGCCTGTCGAAACTTTTGATTCGGACAAGCCGATTCAGGGTGGGCTTGGCGTTTCTTTGATTCACCGGGCGGTGGACGAAGTAAACTACAGTGTTACCAGATCAGGGTCAAATCAGTTGAGATTGGTAAAGTATCTTACGGGGAAAGAGGTCAGGAATCGTGAAAGTATCGTTGCGACGGGTGAATGACAGTATAACGGTAATCGACCTGGAAGGTGATTTTGATTTATATTCATCGCCGAAGGCCAGGGAGACTCTCCTGCAACTGGCAAAAGAGAAAGTGCCAGCTGTCATCATAAATCTGGAAAAGGTAGGCTACATGGACAGCTCCGGGATTGCCACTCTTATCGAAGCATTGAGAGCAATGAATAAGTACGGTGGTAAGATGGTGTTATCGGGGCTGAACATGAAAACAATGGAAGTTATTAAGCTTGCAAGGCTCGAAAAAATTTTCGAGATACAGGAAAATGAAGAGCAAGCCATTGCCTCGGTAAAATCGCAAGCGAGATAAATATTGACCCAGTTTTCGAAAAGTCCAGGAATTATGCCGAATGCCGAAGCTGCGCCCCTAATTAGAGTAAAAAATGTAGTCGCCCATTACGACACTTTGGAAGTCCTTCATAACATCTCTTTCGACGTTCCTTCTCATGCCATCACCGTGATCATGGGAGTAAGCGGCTGTGGTAAAAGTACGCTGCTCAAGCTGCTCATCGGGTTAAAAAGACCCACCAGCGGAGGAATTTTCATTGGGGACAAGAACCTGGTTGAGATGACCCGAAAGGATCTCGATTCTTTCAGGAAAAGAATTGGTGTGCTTTTTCAGGGCGGTGCCCTGTTTAATTCAATGACGGTGGGTGAAAATATAGCCGTGCCTCTCAGGGTTCATACAAAGCTCAGCGAAGAAACCATACGTATCATGACGCAGTTGAAACTTGAGATGGTTGGGCTTGCAGGATTTGAGGATTTTATGCCTTCACAGCTCAGTGGAGGAATGAGGAAAAGGGCGGGGCTGGCAAGGGCTCTTGCCATGGATCCGGAGGTGCTTTTTTTTGATGAACCATCCTCAGGACTTGATCCCATTACTTCCGCAGGCCTGGATAACCTTATACTAAGGCTTAAGTCGGCCTTCGGTATGACCATAGTTGTGGTGACTCACGAGCTCGAGAGTGCTTTTACAATTGCCGATCGCATGATAGTGATGGACAAGGGGAGAATTCTTGCCCAGGGGACTCCCGAAGAGGTCAAGAAAAGCTCCAATGAGAGAGTAATTCAATTTTTACAGAGACAACCCGAGGATAAGTATTCAAAAGATTCTCAATTTTTTGAAACATTACTGAGAAAAACATGAAAATCACCGTCACATTTTTTGAAATGAGACAGATATGAATGAAATAATAGGCGCCATTGGGAGATACGGGATAAACTGGGTGGAAGAACTTGGAAGGATGGGGATCTTCTTTTATTACTCGTTTCTTGGGTTGTTTAAGCCTCCCGGGAAATTTTATTCCACGGTAAAACAGGTTCATTTTATCGGCAACAAGTCGATTGCAGTGGTATCGTTTACTGCCGCCTTCTCCGGGATGGTTC
>JALXAI010000322.1 GCA_026992215.1 Desulfobacterales bacterium
GCTACGAAGCCCAGGGGTCAGCGAAGAGCCCTGATACTCGCTGTAAATTCTGCATGGGGGGTGTGCGTTGTGATCTATGTTCCAACGGGCCGTGCAGGGCGGATGCTGAAAAAGACAAAAGAGGGGTTTGTGGAATAAGTGCGGACGGCATGGCCATGAGGATGATGGTCCTGAGAAACATCATGGGTTCGTCCACTTACCACTACCACGCGGAACAGACCATTAAAACCCTGAGGGCGACTGCAAGAGGGGAAACACCATTCAAGATTTCAGAACCCGAAAAACTAAAGGCCTTTGCGGAAAGGCTCGGAGTTGACACGTCGGGAACCATCGAAGAAGTAGCCCTTCGCCTGTGTGATTTTGTCGAGAAGGACTTCAACAGGAAGGCGGACGAACCAAGTGAAATTGTAAAGGCCCTCGCCCCTCCGGAAAGGCAGGAATTGTGGAAAAAACTCGGCATATTTCCCGGGGGCATATACGGCGAAATGCTGCGCGCCTCCGGATCATGCCTGACCAACGTTGACGGATACTACGTGAGCCTCGCTCTGAAAGCGATGAGATTGAGCATTGCCATGGCCTACCAGAGCCAGATCGTGCTTGAGTATTGCCAGGATGTCATGTACGGCATTCCGAGGCCGCATCCCATGAGGGTCGATCTGGGAGTACTTGATCCTGATTATGTAAACGTCCTTCCTAACGGTCATGAACCATTTTTGGGTTTCGCCATGGTTCAGCTTGCCAGGAAACCGGAGTGGCAGGAAAAGGCAAAAGCGGCCGGCGCCAAGGGACTCAGAGTAATCGCTTGTATTGAAACAGGCCAGGAAATGATCCAGAGATGGGAAATGGACGATGTATTCTACGGCTTTACCGGAAACTGGATCATGCAGGAAGCTGTTCTGGCCAGCGGTTGTGTTGATCTGTTTGCATGTGATATGAACTGCTCTCTTCCCCTGGATCCCGCGTACGCTGAAAAATATAAGTTCAAACTTATCCCGGTAAGCGACCTGGTGGCCTTCGAGGGTATAGACGAACGACTCGACTATATCCCCGAAAAAGCCGAAGAGCAGGCTGCCCAGTTGCTCCAGATGGCCATAGACAACTTCAAGGAACGAAGACAATCCGTGGAACCCGTGACCAATCTTCCGGTAAAAGAGGCCGTGGTCGGATTTTCCACTGAGAGCATACTGGAAGCCCTCGGAGGTTCCCTCGATCCGCTGCTTGACGCCATCAAGAAAGGAACAATCAGAGGAGTGGCCGGATTCGTATCCTGTACCAGCCTCAGGGACAACGGGCAGGATGTACACAGTGTAAGAGTGGCCAAGGAGCTGATCAAAAGAGATATCCTTGTGCTTTCCATGGGCTGCGGAAATGCAGCGCTTCAGGTAGCCGGCCTTTGCAGTCCCGATGCAAAAGAACTGGCGGGACCCGGATTAAAAGGTATCTGCGAAGCACTGGGAGTGCCTCCGGTATTGAGTTACGGAACATGCACGGACACCGGAAGAATTGCCGATCTGCTTCTGGCTGTTTCCAACGCCCTTGGAGGAGTACCGATTCCGGATCTTCCCGTGGTAGCGGCAGCACCCGAATACATGGAGCAAAAGGCCACTATCGATGCTATCTTTGCCCTTGCTCTCGGTCTCTACACCTATGTTAACCCGGTACCTACCGTCACTGGTGCTCCAAACCTGGTCAAGCTGCTTACCCAGGATCTTACCGACGTGACAGGAGGTCTCCTTAACGTTGATACTGATGCGGTAAGCGCTGTTGAGGCTCTTGCGGCTCATATTGAAGCAAAGAGGAAAAAACTGGGAATTTAGCATTCCAAGGCAAACCTGATTTACAGGGCACAGCAAGAAGCTGTGCCTTTTTCTTTTTTTGAATTGAAACACGTCTGAAAGGCGGTTTAGCCTGCGCAAATACGATACAAAAAGGGCCATCGGCTGCTCCGCCGAAACCCGGTTTTTGTCCCCTGTTGATCACCATCGAATCATTGGAGTCAGAATAAGAAATTAAACACGCAAAAACGCTCAATGTTTTAAAGGATGAGTACCCACTTACACCGGCGCCACGCTCCAGGACACAAGCTCTGCCCTGAAAGTGAAATTGTGACCGGCAGCCATTGCAAACTTCACTGATATGGATTATAGTTTTATAAACGCGATGGTGAGTAAACTCCCCGGCCCGCTTTACTCTTTTTGTTACAAAGAGTATGGAGACGCTACGAACCTGACAATCTTGATCTTTCCTGTTCTCTTTCAGTGGCACTCCAAAACAACTGCCGGGGAAGATACCTGCCGGTGTTGCGCTTTCCGGAAGTAAAGCGGCGTAATTTCGAAATGAGGTGTATATTATGGATAGCGTGTACAAAATTATAGAGTTGGTCGGTACCAGTCCCGTATCCTGGGAAGACGCGGCAAAAAACGCAGTGGAAACAGCAAGCAAGACCTTAAAAGATCTTAGAATAGCTGAGATCAGCAAGCTGGACATGAAAATTGAAGACGGCAAGGTGGTTGCCTACCGCGCCAGAGTTTACATATCGTTTAAGTACGAGAAATAATTTAACTCAGTTTAAGCCGCTTTACTTCCTAACTTCAAAGTTTCTAAGGCAGCGAAGCCGCAACCAAAAGGTTTGGATGAGTTATTCGTTATACGTTATTTGTTATTCGTTTATGTGAAAATAACTGTCCCGCCAGAGGCGGATCTGCGAAGCAAACGATGTTTTCGTTTCATTGTGCTTTCGATCCCGCCAGAGGCGGATCTTCAACCTGGTTTTTCCACCCCGCTTCAGGAACCCGGAATCCCCGCCCTTTTCCTGAATTCAAGCTGCAAGGGACAAGGGTAAAAGGGTAGAATGAAAAAAAGCACTCAACCATTTCAACTTTCTCAACCATTTCAACCTCTTCAACCAATCTTCCTCGCTCAAAGGGAGTTGTTCTTTTCGTCCTCTTCGAGCATTAGACAACCGTGATTAGGATCGAAATTAAGACACGCAAAAATGTTACATGTCTTAAAGTAAGTACTCTAAAGCAATTCTAGCTGGTCTTGTTTAGGGGTGGTTTTCCTCGTTTCCATTTCGGCCAGGTAGGCGGACACCCTTCGAATACCTTCCCTGTCCGTAACAAAAAATATTTTGTCTCCCGGGTAAACCCTGTCACCTCCCCTCGGCATGATTATCCTCTGGGTTCTTTCTTTCATAATGCCGGCAAACACGCAGTTTTTCGCAAAAGCTCCGGTGTTACTCAATTCCGCTATGGTAACTCCGTCCAAATTTTCACCCTCCGGGAAACGGATCATGGCGAGAAGCGCATTGCTGTCTTCCAGTTGTGTCACGATCCTGACCTGTGGATTTTCAAGCTCGTTTAAGATAGTTGTTTTGAATAGATCGATCATGTTGCAAACCGCTGTAACTCCCGCAATTTTATAAGCCTCCAGGTATTCAGGGACTCTCATTTTTACCATTATCCTTGGAACTCCGAAGCTGTGCGCCAGTATCGCAAAAGTAAGGTTCCTGTTATCCCGGTAAAGAGCGCCAATCGCTACATCGGCCTTGTCTATTCCGGCTTCTTTGAGAGAATTTATATCCGTGGCACTACCGTGAACCACCACCACTCCCATGTCAGCGTAAAGCTGTTTGCAACGTTCCTTGTCTCTTTCAATAATCACCACGTCGTGCTTGCGTTCTATCAGAACCGCAGCCAGTGATGATCCTGCAATTCCTCCACCAGCTATTACAATGTACATGTCTATACTCCTATCTCCAGCTTGATCTGTAAAATAAGATAAAAATAGGAAGCACTTCAAGTCGGCCTGCAATCATACCTACCACGTAAGTAAGCTTGATAACAGGGCTCAGGGAGGCCATCTTTTCCACTGAAAAATAAAAAGGTCCCATGTTTCCGAGCGCAGAAGCCATCCCCGATATTGACTGCCAGCTATCCAGGTCGGAAAAAAGAGACGTTATCCATGCTCCCACCGCTATCAAGGCAAACCACGAAAGCACCAGCGCGCTTATTCGCTGCATTTCCCTGCTACCTATGATCTGGCCCTGAACCACCACCGGGATAACGCAATTCGGAGACGAAACTATCTGCCTGAGCTCTGCTTTCAGGGACTGTGCCAGCACTCCAACTCGCAGAAGCTTGATCCCTCCTGCCGTAGATCCCACGCATCCCCCCACGATCATTAAAATAACGAAAACCTGTTTTGCGAGCGCAGGGAAAAACGGGCTGTTGATGTCTTTTGTCGCGTACCCGGTACTGGTTATTAGAGAAGAAACCTGAAAAAGCGAAATCCGGAAAATGTCGTGAACGCTGTAGCACAATTCTTTAACCGTGGCACCGGCACAAAAGACCTGGAAATTGGTTTTCAGCATATGATCCATCATGACAAGCAATGTCATCAAGAAGAGAAATCCCCAGAACCAGCGAATTTCGAAATCTCTGTATACGGTTTTCCAGTTCCCCGTCAGAACCTTGTAGTGAACAAGAAAGTTTATTCCACCCATTAACATGAAAAAGATGAAGGTGTATTCTATGAGGTAACCGTGAGGAAAACTCGAATAGTAGCCGACGCTGGCATCATGAGTGGAAAACCCGCCGGTGGAAATCGCTGTCATGCAGTGGTTCAGGGCATCGAAAATGCCTACCCCTTCCAGTGTGAGAAGAACAAAGCAGGTCACGGTGAAAAGTATGTAAATTCCCCATAGTATCTTGAGAGTGTTGAAAATCCCGGGCACGGGCCTGCCTGATGAAATCTTGTGGCTTTCCGCGCTGAAAAGGGCCGCGGCAGCTGTAGCGCCCCTGAAACTGACCGCAAGGAAAAACGTGAGGATCCCCAATCCTCCCACCCACTGGATCAATGATCGCCAGAAAAGAATGCTCCTCGGCATGTCGTCCAGCCCGGTAAAAACAGTGATCCCGGTGGTGGTAAGCCCGCTTGCGGCTTCAAAAAAGGCATCTACGAAGCTCTTGTGAATTCCTATCACAAAAGGAATCGCAGCTATAACGGATGCCACCAGCCAGCCAAGAGCGGTAATCAGCATGGCTTCCTTTACGGAGGGGACGCTGGAAGGTAACTTGCGCTGGAGAAGTGCACCGATTACGATCGAAGCGATGGCAGGAACAAGAAAAGCGATCAGTATCCGCTCGTGCTCAAAATGCTCCCCGTATGTTACGTAAACAACCAGCGGAACAAACAGCAGTACCCCCATCACGATCATCAGGGCACCAAGGTAGCTGGCTATAGAGAAATACTCTTTAAGCTCGACTTTCATTTTCAACTTGTGATCCGGGTTGGCAATTAATCCTGTGAACGTATCGTTTATATCTTCGTAAATACTAGCAAGCTTTCCACTTGTATTTCAATTTAGATTTCCCGATGCACAGTGTTTTATGATTACAAAAAAAATTTGTTGTCATCAAACATGAACCGGGGTATAGTTAAAAAGGTCGGAGTGTTAAAAATCGCAGGACAAAGTATGGAAATTGATACCATCCAGGCTTTTCCGAGGCAAAAGATTGACCTGCTCGGGGTGAAA
>JALXAI010000323.1 GCA_026992215.1 Desulfobacterales bacterium
TTGATATTGAGCCGTGTTAACCAGAACCTGATCAGGATAAGGTCCTCTTTTAAATGGGATGTCGATTCACTTTCGGATCCCGATTATCAATACGGTGGAGATAAAATATCCGTACTTGGAAAGGTTACCCTTGACGTGGCTCCAAAAAAGATTCGGATGGCGGGAAGTGTTAACATCCCGAATGGGGAACTCTTGTTAAACCTTTACTACGTAGATTTTTCCAGGAACCCTTTCAACTGGGAGATGAGGGGGCAATATAGCCGCGTGAATGGTTCTCTCAAAATACTGGCCTCGAATTTCAGAATAAAGGACATTGTGACCGTCAGCGTGCCGGGAACAATAAGATTAGATGGCTCCGGAATCCCGTATTTTGATCTTAGTGTCAAAATTCCGGATGCCTCTGTAAGCCGATTATTCAACTTTTTCGTCAAAGAACCTTATAAGGACGAGATCGTGTATCTTAACAGGGTTTCCACGGGCGGCAAGATTGGTGCTGCTGTAACGGTGACCGGGAGTACAAAAGATCCAACTATACGGGGGAAGGTGTTTTTGAAAGAAGCTTCGGTGAAATCTGAAGGCAAGACATCCGTGGGTTGCAAGCTTGACGGCGTGATTCCGCTGTGGATAAGGCCTTTCTCAACAATCGAGGATGGCAAGGTACGGGAGAAACCCCTGAAGGGGAGCCTTAGAATATCATTGTTTTCCGTGCCTTTTCTCGGGGATTATCGCTTCGACACACGCCTTCTGACCTTTGTGAATCTGGTAAAAATTAGCAATCATATCCTCCTGAAAAATGATGCGCTAGACATCGATATCTCACCCGTAGAAATCCATTACAAACCGCCTGCGGGGTTTGAAATTGATACGGGAGCCAGTGTCAGGGACGTGAAAATCGGCAAGGTGATCACTTCTTTCGTGTCGCTCAACAGACCCCTGAACGGGCACCTTCGGGGTAACCTGGATAGGATCAAAATTGTTAACGGAAAGCTTGTAACACATGGATATCTTACCGCAAAGATATTCAAAGGAACCGTGAAGATCGCAAACCTGGGCGTGGAAAATGTTTTTAGCCAGGACAGGATTCTTGATGCTGATATTGATTTCAGGGACATAGACCTGGAAGAATTGACTGCCATTACCAATTTTGGCAAAATAACAGGAGTTCTGGAAGGATATATTCATAACCTTAAGGTTGCTTACGGACAGCCGGTATCTTTTGATGCCCTGTTTCAGACTGTTAAAAAGAAGGGGATCACCCAGAAGATCAACGTGAAGGCAGTGGACAATATCGCTCAGCTGGGGGGTTCGGGCTCATCATTCCAGGGATTGGGCAAGCTGGTTACCGTTTTTTTCAAAGAATTCCCCTATGAACAAATCGGGATCAGGTGTACACTTAAAAATGACGTGTTCACGATCAGGGGAACGGTAATTTCTGATCATACCGAGTATCTTGTAAAAAGAAAGGGATTAACGGGGATAAACGTGATAAACAGGAATCCCAACAACAACATAAGTTTCAAAGATATGATCAGGCGTTTACGCAGGATCACGCAGACATCCAAACCAGTTATTGGTCCGTGATCGAAAGAAAGGAGAGTGGCCGATGAGAAGGGAAAAGACAACTAAACTGGCGGTTTTGGCGGTGTTTTTCATGATGTTTTCATGTGTGACCATAAATATCTATTTCCCGGCGGAAAAGGTTAACAGGGTTGCGGACGAGATTGCGAAAGAGGTGAGGGGCAAGGAGGTGAAGGAAAAACCTGCTCCGCAGCCAAAGAGCGAAAAGGAGGGAAGGATAATAAACATACGGTTTGCCGGTTTTTTCGCGCCCCGTGAGGCCTGTGCCGCGGAGGCCACGGAGGTTAGCAATGCGGTGATCAGGAGCATCAAGGAGCGCATGAAAGAAAGGTTTGCCCTTCTTGTTCCATTTTTCGATGCCGGAAATATCGGGGAAAACAACGAGGGATTCCTGAGTTTGAGAAATGTTTCGGGACTCAGTGTAAAACAGCGGGCAAGGTTGAACAAGCTTGTCAAGGCGGAAAACAAGGACAGAGAGGCGCTCTATGCTGAAGTGGCAAAGGCGTTGAACATTGCTCCCGATCAGGTGTCGCGAGTCGCGAAGATCTTTGCCGGGAAATGGCACGAAACATGCCGAAAAGGCTGGTGGATACAGCTTGACGACGGAACCTGGACGAGGAAACAATAGTTGGGAATACCGGAACTCGACGCAGAAACGGGCCAAAACATTCCTTGACTTATTTGCGAGGAACAGTTAGGCTACCAGGTATGTTTTAAATTTCAAAATTCACAAGGAGAACGAAATGGAGAAAGTAAAGAATGGTCATTTTGTGAAGGTGCATTACACCGGGAAGCTTGAAAACGGGGAAGTATTCGATTCAAGCAGGAATTCGCAACCTATCGAAGTTCATGTTGGAGCCGGGCAGGTTATAAAAGGCTTCGAAGATGCGCTGATCGGAATGACCGTGAGCGAGACAAAAACTTTTACTCTTTCTCCCGAGGAAGCGTATGGAGAGAGAGATGAGAATCTTGAGCAGTCGTTTATGAAATCAAGCCTGCCGCCGAATTTCGAACCGAAAGTTGGCGAAATCCTGGGATTGCAAACTCCCGAAGGACACCAGATACCGGCGACGGTCAAAGAAGTCGATGACGAAAAAATCGTTGTTGATCTCAACCACCCGCTGGCGGGTAAGGCTCTCACTTTTGAAATCGAGGTAATGGAAATAAACGAGTGTTCCAGCGCTTCCATGTGCGGCGGTTGCAGCTGCAGTTGCTAAACTTTGAAGTCGAGATAATGGATCAATAGAGAGCCGGCTGCGGTGCCGGCTCTTTTTACTTCCGGTTACTGCAAGCCGGTGGTGTCAGTTACCTGGATTGGTTTCTGAAAGATTATATCTGTGGACGAAATTGCCAGGAGCAGTCCGTGAGTATTGGTAGCTTTTGCGATGCGTCTCCAGCTCTCCCTGCTCAGCCCCTTTTCTACCGTGGTTACAAGGAGTGCTCCCTCCAGTTCGCGGCTCCCTTTCAAGACCATGAACTGCCTGTGATTGGTGAAAGCAAATAGTACTCTTCCGTTTGTCAGCAGGTAGTTGTACTCGCCGGGGTACCGCTCCAGCATTTCCCTGGTGCTTAGCTCGAGTGTTCCGAAAAGCTCGGGGATACCGCCCCACTTGAAGTAATATTCAACCATGTGATCTCTCAAAAACTCGAAAGCCCTGGCAGAATCACTGGAAAGATCTTCCAGCGGTTCGTTTGCCGTCTTGTAAGACTCAATCGCCGGAGCTTTCCCGTTGTGAGCGAATAACCAGTCGTAACCGAGGAAATTCATGGTAAACGGGTGAGCGTGGCATTCGTCTACCGGGCCGCTCGTGCGAAAACGCACGTGTGATATAATGATATTGCTCCTTATGACTCTTGCGAGCCTCTGGAAACTATCGTGCAGCACCCCCGGCACGTATACCTGGCTGGCAGACTTCTCAACAAAGGCCCTGCTGTCCAGATAAAAACCGATTCCCCAGCCATCCATATTTTTTCTTGCCTGGAGTGCAAAAATAGGCAACGATTTCGGTGCCGAGTATCGTCTTGCTGCGGAAAGAGCAAAGAGTTCGCACATGGCTAACTCCATCCTATCGAGGAGAGTCAGAACTCCTGCATCAGATAATTCGTCCCCCTGCCTCCTGTTTCAATAACACCAATTTCGGAAAATTCCAATATCCTGGTTGCAAGCAAGAAGGAAGGACAGAGCAATGTTTCCAGGATCCGCAGGTTTGTAGTCTTCATTTCGCGGTGCTTAAGTCCCGGGTTTTTAAGGGTTGTTTTGAGAAATGACACACCTTTCAGTTCCGGTTCAAAGAGAACTTGAGGGAGAAAAGTTAAAGTTAAATAGAAGAACAGGTGACATGTGTTCAGCCATGTTCGACTTGAATCTTTTATCGAGCCAGCACCCGGAGTACCTTTCCAGGGATCATGCTTTTCTTTATCAGAATGCACTATCCCGGTATTGCTACGCGTGTAAAGATTTGATTGCACAAGAAAGCCTTGTAATTTCAGGAAAATACCCCTTAAGCCGGCGCCTCTAAGCCCTTGACACGGCTCGAACGAGTTCTTTTTTTATTTTTAGATCTTGCACCTGCTTGACAATATCTAGATGAAAGCCGAGGTGATAGCGATGAGAATAGGTTTTATTTCGACTTACCCTCCCATTGAATGCGGAATTGCCACATACACACAGTACCTGACGGAAGCCCTGAGAAAAAAACACACAGACGTTTACATTGTGTCCCACGTGGGTGGCTCGGGGACACAGGTTTTTCCTACCTTCGACTACGAAGACGGTGACATTGCCGAGAAGGCCTATTCAATGATGGTCCGGTTTACGCCGGACGTGGTGCATATACAACACGAGTTCGGGTTGTTTGGCAGGCATTTTGGGGTTGCAGTGGTACCCTTGATTATCCAGTTTCGTCTCACCGGAATCCCCGTAATTACCACCCTGCATACCGTGTACAAGGATATTGACCCGAGCCACGAAGTGATAATAAAGGCAATCTTTGCCAACTCGAACGGCGTTATTGTTCACGAGTCGTACCAGGAAGAGTCGTTGAAAAAGATATTGAGTCTTAAAGAGATTCAAAAAATTTCTGTCGTGCCCCACGGCGCACGTGAAGTTGATCCCGTACCTGATGCAAAAGCGAAATTGGGACTCCCCACGGATAGGAAAGTTATCCTGATTATCGGGTACTTCAGGCCTTCGAAAAATTTTGAGCTTGTGGTGGACATATTTCCCGATATATTGAAAAAGGTTCCTGACTCTATTCTGGTTATTGCCGGAAAGATAAGGGGAAGTGAACATATTGATTACAGGAACATGCTGTTCAGCAAGATAGAGTCGTCTCCGGTACGAGATCGCATATACCTGATAAGGGGACAGTTGCCTCAGCACGTTTTTGATACTATACTTTCCGCAGCCGACGTTGTGGTTTTGCCGTACAAGATCAGCTCGCAGAGTGGCATCCTGGCACACTGCCTTGCTTTCGGAAAGCCGATAGTCACGAGCAGCACGGAAGCGATGAGACTTGCCATCGGCAGGTCCGGTACCGGTTTAATAAGTGAGACCAGGGATGATTTCGTGCAGAATATTATCAGGATTCTAACTGACAAAACCCTTGCTGCCAGTATGTCGGAAAATGCTCGAAAATACGTAAAAGAGCAAATTTCCTGGTCTATCGTAGCCGACAGGCACATAGAGATTTACCGGAAGTACATGGACATACCCAAGCTTCATACGGGGATAATCCTTGTGGAATAGGGGGTGAAAGCCATGCTGGAGTACCTTTATCCGTTCAGGAGGCACGAAAAAAACCCGATTCTGGAAAGAGAAGACATACCTTACCCGTGCAACACGGTTTTCAATGCCGCGGCGTGTAAGTTCGACGGGAAATACGTTTTGCTTCTTCGGGTGGAGGACCTCAGTGGGAAAAGCCACCTAACCCTGGCTTTCTCCGACGATGGCTATA
>JALXAI010000324.1 GCA_026992215.1 Desulfobacterales bacterium
TGCCTGACGAAGCTCTCTTGCCGTACGAGCTTTCGACAAAAGATCCTTGGCCCTATCCAGTACTTCCTGTCCTCCTGCTTTTCTTGCCATATGTTCACCTCCTAAAAGATGAACATATTATATCATAGTTGATTTAGAATTGGAATTAAAAGCTATCCTGTCGTCCATCAGGAGTTCTTGAGCCTGGGATCTAAACATCAGAATTCAACCACCGAAAAACCCTGCATCTCAAGAGGAAATTCCAGCCTGTTGTTCCTTACTTTCACCTTGACATTGCCCGAGGCTTTGGAGAGACTTAACCGAAAACCCGAGCGTGAACTTAGAATACTTACTTTAAGACATGTAACGTTTTTGCGTGTCTCATTTTTGATCTTAATCCAGGTAGTCCAATGCTAGAAGAGGTTGAAATGGTTGAGCAGGTTGAAGAGGTTGGGAAGGGAAGGTTGAGGAGGTTGAAGAAGTTGAAATGGTTGAGAGGGTTGAGGAGGTTCAAATGGTTGAAGGAGGTTTGCAGTGTCCTGAGCTTGCCGAAGGGCGATGTCCTGAGCTTGCGCCGCCCTGAGCGTGCGCTGTCCTGAGCTTGCAGTGCCCTGAGCTTGTCGAAGAGTCGAAGGGCCGAAGGGCCGAATGGCCGAATGGCGCTGCCCTGAGTCTGCCGAAGGGATGTTTGTTTTCTATTTACCCTTTTTTCCGTCCCCTTGTTCCCTGTCCCTTGCAGCTTGAAGGCCGGAAAGGGCGGGGATCCCAAGTTCCTAAAGCGGGGTAGGAAAACCAGGTCGGAGATCGGCCTCTGGCGGGACAGCTGTTTTCACATAAACGAATAACAAATAACGAATAACTAAATCTAAACCTTTTGGTTGCGGCTCGGCTGCCTTGGATTCATGGTAAAATATTGTCAGTAAGGCACTTCAAGATGTGTGCAGGAAGTTACAGGCGAAAATACTATGACAGATTCTCAAGGATTTACGACAAATTCGTGGCACTTCACTCACGGGACACCCGGGAAAATACCAGGGAATTTCTTGTAGCTAAAACTCCCCTGGAGCGCGGAGATAAAGTACTCGATATTTGTACCGGCACGGGTAGTCTTCTCCCCCGCCTTGAGAAAAAGGTGGGTATCAGGGGGCTTGTCGTGGGACTTGATTTTTCCCGCGGGATGCTTGAAGTGGCAAGACATAAAGTCTCTCCCCACAGCAATGTATGTTTTGTTGAAGCCGACGCAGTCTTTCTCCCTTTCAAGGAAAATGTTTTCGATGCCGTAACCTGTTCACATGCTTTTTATGAACTCAAAAGCGGCACACAGGACAGGCTGCTCCAGGATATTGTCAGGGTACTTAAACCGGGGAAAACTTTTGTCATGATGGAACATGAATTACCGGACAACAATTTCATCAGGTTTCTGCTCTACGTAAGGTTCTTTTCCATGGGGGCAGGCAGAGCAGTTCAGATCCTGAGGCACGAAAGGGAAATGCTGGAAAAATATTTCAGCCCCGTTGAAAAGCTTTCTACCCCTTCGGGACGATCCAAGATTTGGATATGCACCAACAAAAAGTAACCTGCCCGTGCGCCGGGCATTCTTGCCGGGTTGCCATCCGGAAAGTAGAAGGATGAAAAACAAGATGGAAAGAGTCAAATTCGTCAGCAAAAAACTTGTGGCTACCTTTTCAAATCCCCTAAAAGATAATCTTCTCGATAATCAGGAAATAGAGGTCCGATTTGATCCGCTGCTCGAACACCAAAGCGTGTTCAATCCGGATCTGAAAGACAAGATCTCGATACTATTCCCTGAAACCGACTACGAGTATCTCGAGAAAGTAGTTGGCGAAACAAGAAACAAATGCTTTCTGTGCGACGGTAAGTGGGAGCACACAACCCCGCGTTATCCCGAAGAGTTTATCCCCGGAGGCAGACTGATAAAAAACGAAACGGTGCTTTTCCCCAATCTTTTTCCCCTTTTCGGTTATCATGCAGTCATAATGCTTGGGGAAAAACATTTCCGCACCCTGGATGATTTTCCCCCTTCGCTGTTTCTGGACGCGTTCGACGTTTCCGTTGAATTCATGAGAAGATGCTTCGAGCATGATCCAGCGGTTAAGTACTTTACAATAAACGCAAATTATCTTTTCCCGGCCGGATCAAGCGTCGTTCATCCTCACCTGCAGATCATTGGCGGCAGACTGCCGACCACTCACCAGAAACTGCTGATTGATCGAAGTCAAATCTACTTCGAAAAGAACGGCAGCATCTACTGGGATGACCTCGTGCGCAGCGAAAAAGAAATCGGCCGGCGCTGGATCGCGGAAGTTTCGGGTATACACTGGCTAACGCCCTACTCTCCAGTGGGGCAAAATGAAGTACAGGCAATCTGGCCAGGCAAAAGGCATTTTCTGGAGTGGGACAGGGAAGATATGAAGGCTATCGCCGGGGGTATTTCGGAAATCCTCAAAACTTACCGGGAAATGAAATTTTCAACCTTTAATTTTTCCATCTACAGCGGGGCCCTCGATGGTTCGGACAAGTCATTCAGGTGCATGATGAGACTAATAACAAGGCAAAACGTTGTTCCGAACCATCGTACCGACGACTACTATTTCCAAAAACTCCTGGGAAATGAAATAATACTCATTACACCGGAGAACCTGGCAGCTACCCTGAGCGCAAGATTCGAAACCCTGATCATACAATGATTACCCTCCCCAGTCCCCCTTGCACGTACTTTTCCGGGTAAAGCTTCTTTATCTTGGAAATACAGGTTGT
Source organism: Desulfobacterales bacterium (assembly GCA_026992215.1). GTDB lineage: Bacteria > Desulfobacterota > Syntrophobacteria > B119-G9 > B119-G9 > B119-G9. The sequence goes on from JALXAI010000324.1 coordinate 2,758, forward strand.
ACAATGAGTCGGACAGACCATTTGCAGGGGTTCAAGCACGGTGAATTCTTTAAAATCGTGGAGCCCCCGATGAGGCCGTAAAGCTTGCCTCGCTCGTAAGCAGCAGAAAGGATGTTTCGAACACCCGGGTGAGAACATCCCGCTACAACCACTACCCCTTTCCTCGTTTCCAGAATCAGCGATTGCTCTACTCCGTAAAGTTCTCCCGTGGAAAAAATGCTTCCCTCCACTTTCAATTTTTCTTTCACTCTGACGACTTTCCGTGCTTTTCCCGGAGAAGGGCACGAACTCGGAATGTACACGTCCGCCGATTTAACAGCCAGGATATCTTCGAGACCTCCTGTGTGATCCGCGTGATGGTGGGAGATAAAAATTTTGTCCGGAGATGAGGGATCGATTCCCAGTTTTTTCATGTTGTAGAGCAACAGCTTGCCGTCGGCACCCGTGTCAAAAAGAATGTTTACGCCGTGCGCTTCCACGAGACAGGAAAAACCCCGACCTGCCGCAAGGGCAGCACCCGAAGTCGTATTATCGTACAAGATGGTTATTTCACAATCATGGGTCGTCATGCCCGGCAACAGCATCCGTAGATTCTTTCCCTGAGCCTGTTTTTCCCTCGTCGTAAAGAATTATAACGACCATATTACTTGATGTAGCCTAACAAACCTGTTTTACTGGTTGCTTATTTTTAGAATCTGGGGTACGAACCAGTTCCTTTAGGCAACCATGGCATAACGCTTCTTGTAATCCACTGCTAAAGACGTTAACCAGAAAGCGCGGACATAAAGGAAGGAATTCGAACACGCGAAAACGTTACATGTCTTAAAGTAAGTATTCTAAGGCAGCGAAGCCGCAACCAAAAGGTTTGGATGAGTTATTCGTTATACGTTATTTGTTATCCGTTTATGTGAAAATAGCTGTCCCGCCAGAGGCGGATCTGCGAAGCAAACGATGGTTTCCGTTTCATTGTGCTTTCGATCCCGCCAGAGGCGGATCCCCGACCTGGTTTGCCCTACCTGCTTCAGGAATCTGAGGTCCCCTCTCTTTCCACAATTCAAGTTGCAAGGGACAAAGGTAAAAGGGTAAAGGGTAAAATGAAAAAAGCACTCAACCTTTTCAACCTCCTCAACCATCTCAATCATTTCAACTTCTTCTAGCATTGGACTACCGGGATTAAGATCGAAATTAAGACACGCAAAAACGTTACGTGTCTTAAAGGGAGTATTCTAATCTCCCCCTATGTCGCCACCGTCAACGTCCCCACTATCGAAATCGAAATCAAAGTCAAAGTCAAAATCGAAATCCAGGGATGCAAGCTCATCGAGATCAAAATCCATGGAGTCAAAATCAGTACCAGTGTCCTGCCCGGAATCGAGCGACGAGAGTTCCGAATGCCATGAGAAATCATCGTGAACAAAAAGACCGGGATCTATACCCGATACAGAAAGCGAATCGAACCACTTTTTAAAATCCGGTATTCCAACCCCGTACATGTTAAGCAGCAAAAGGCTCCTGCCTGCAGAGGCCAGAAAGGTTGCCGCCTTCTGCGGATCATTTTCCACCCAGCCGGGGAGGTTGTTTTTCCCCTGGTCCACGAATTTTCCTATCTTTTCCCTGGTCTTCAATCCCTTTTCCGTAAGGGTCCATTTTTTGTACTTAAATACCTTTAAGAACTTTTTTTCCTCCACCTGGAAGTAGCCCCTTTCAGTGAGCGGCATTTTTAAGCAGTCTGAGATATAGCCTGTTAAGCTTTTTTGCAGACGGAGTCCTAGAACAGTCATGTCTATTTCGGATTCGCCTGGTTTAAAACAGTCAACAATTACCTGTTCATGCGGCTTCAGGCTAAATTTGAAAAAATTCTCCCCGCGTGCCACGTAGGGAACCTTTTCCGTCTTATTGAAAAAAAGCGTTTTCATCTCTATTTGCTTGATAGTAAGGACCTTTCTGGCTATGAGGTCCATAACTGTAATCTTGACAAGCTCGTTTAATTTCGCATTCTCGTCATAAATGACAAGTGACTCTGCAGGGCTGAGCTCTGAACATTGCCCGGAGATAGCCGTGGAGGACGAGGCCGGGGATACGGGGAACCCGCAATGGATACAGAACTTCGAGTCTTCGGGAATCTCTTTCCCACACCTGCTACACCACATTTTCAAGCCCTCTGTTGAAAACGTATCCAAGTGCTGCCTATGGCTACTTGCTATCTTCGCCCTTCTCCTCTTTTTTCCTTAGTTTGACCGCCGTACCGTAAGCAAGCAATTCTGACATCCCCTGTGAAATTGTACTTGAAACAAACCGAACGTTTACGATAGCATCCGCACCAATACTTACGGCATTATCAATCAGCCTGGTAATTGCCTCTTCCCTCGCCTCACTAAAAAGCCTGGTATAATCAGTTACCTCCCCTCCGACAATGTTTTTGAACTGGGCAACGATGTCTTTGCCGATGTGCTTGGCCCTGACAGTATTTCCCTGAACCAGCCCTAGGACTTCCTCGATCTCTGCTCCCGCAATGTTTTCAGTGTTCGTGATAAGGATACGCCTGGCTGAAGGAGCCACCTGTGGGGGAGGAGAAGGGACGGACGGTTGTACCGGTGGCACAGGCGGAGGAGGAGGAACCTGCGCGGGTTGAGGAGAAACTCCCTTTGCTTCCTGCGCGGGCTGTTCACCAGGTACCAGTTTTTTACCGCAGCTTTTGCAAAAAGCTGCCCCGGATGGATTGGTTTGTTTGCAATGAGGGCATATAACCGCTTGTTGCTCACTCATGGCTGCGCTC
>JALXAI010000325.1 GCA_026992215.1 Desulfobacterales bacterium
CATTCCTCCCGACCAGGTTATTGAGATAGGGGTTCAGATAGAGCTTTAGGCATGGGACAGTGAAGGCGGCTTACCTGGATCGTGCCCCTTATCCCGAAATAAAGAGGTAGGAGAAGATCCCTCCCCTTCCGGGTACACCATAGCCGATTTCGGTGCTATGCGCACAGCTTTGAAGACTTTTCTTCTTGCGCGGGCCCGAAAAAGTCTTCCTGTCTAAAGAATTTTTCCACGTATTCTTCCACCGTTTTCTCCGAGCAAAGTGCTATATCCAGGAGGCGGGTTACACCGAGCATTCTGCCGATAACGTTCAACTTTTCGGAAAGAGCTTCGGCGCTGTCTGCTTTTATCCTCGCCTTAAGAAAATCCTTGGTTTTCTTGACCTGGAAACCGAGCCTCTGAAGAATTCTCGCTATCATCGCGACCCTCAGTTCGCGTTTTTTAAGCTCGGCGGCTCCGCCCTTGAAGGAGAACGAAATGTAATTGTTGAAAGGATTGTTTGACAAATACGCATCCAGGATAACGTAATGAAAACCCATACTGAGACTCAAGTTCAGATAATCATGGGTCACAACGGCAAGGCTCCTGGTATCTTTCGGAACGTTTTCCAGGGAATCTGTTCTGGACATCGCTCCCAGCAGATCTTTCATACCCATAGAAACCGGGGGGCCTGACCACGGGACTTCTGGACTTGCCATTCCTCTCCACAGGGCCTGGAACGGAACAGACTTTACCATTTCGGGTTTTATTGTTTTCCTGGCATCGGTCACAACCGTATCTCCGAAAAGATCAAGAACGTATAGCTGAAAAGGCAGGCTCGTTTTTACCCTGTAAACCCGCTTTATTTTCCTGATCTCTTCTTTTTCGGTGAGAAGGAACATCTCATTCAGTGCCGTTTCGTGGCAGAATCGAAGTATATCATGCCATGTTTGGCAGCACTGGGGCTTGAAATTAGCGTCCCTGGGATCTGTCAGGTGCAGAGGTATGATCAATTTCGAAAGCCTGCGCAGTAATTGATATGATTCGGTGCTTTTTACATCAACCCAGGTTTCCTTGAGTTCCGTTTCCTCTCTAATCAGTTCGGGGAAACTACCATCGTAAATGACACCCCGGGAAGCATCCACGGTGATTTCCTGGCCGTTTTTTAGGGTGGAAAATAGAGAGGGTATCTTTACGATGCACGGAATTTTAAACTCCCTGACAACCGATGCCATGTGATCCGTGGTATTACCCCTTTCTGCCAGTATCGCCGATGCTTTTCCCACCGCCTTCACAAGCCTGGGAGAGGAATTCCTGGCCACGAGAATTGAACCTCTCGGCATGCTGGTAAGCTCGTGCAGGTCATTCAACTTAAATACCTTGCCAACGGCAACCCCTGCGCTTACCGGTTCCCCCCTGTCAAAAATGACCGGGGCATCAATCGAGTATGCTTGATCTTCTACCTTTTTTCTCTTAACCACGTGAAGCGGGCGTGCCTGTAGCAGATAAAGTTTTTTGTCTCTATCAAAAGCCCACTCGATGT
>JALXAI010000326.1 GCA_026992215.1 Desulfobacterales bacterium
AAGGAATCCGGATTGACAAAAATGTACAGCCCTCATGCTTTGAGGCATTCTTTTGCCACGCATCTGCTGGGAGCCGGGGCGGATTTGAGGTCAATTCAGGAAATGCTGGGGCACGCCAGTCTTTCGACCACTCAGCGATATACGCATGTTAATATTGACAGGTTGATGGAGATTTATGATAAAACGCATCCTCGCGGTAAAAGAAGAGGCAAAAGGCAATCAGAATCCTAAGGTGTTGAGGAAGGGTTCCGTTGTTATCGGTGCGGCAAGATTAAGTAGCTCAAAACCGTCACGCGTGCAGGAGTTTATCGATGCCTGCCCAGGGCGGATGTTCTGGTTTTGAGTCAAGATGTGAGGAGATAAACCGTGATTCGGAGAAGGATTTTGCGCATCAGTGAAAAAAGAGTCAATGCGGCATGGGCTGATTCTTTTGAGAATTGATATCCCGGTATTTTGAAAACTCCACAAGGGAGGATTTGATTCTTATGGAAATACACGGTACTACCATTTTGGCAGTCCGCAAGGGAGATCGCGTTGTCATGGCCGGGGATGGTCAGGTAACGATGGGCGACCTGGTAATGAAACACAAAGCGAAAAAAGTGAGGAAAATGTATCATGACCAGATCGTCGCAGGATTTTCCGGCGCCACTGCAGACGCGTTCACCCTTTTTGAGAGGCTGGAAGAAAAGCTTCAGCAGTATAACGGAAACCTGAGGAGAAGCGCCGTGGAGCTGGCCAAGGACTGGCGCACTGACAAAGTGCTGAGAAGGCTTGAAGCATTGCTGGTAGCCGCTGATAAGGAAGTATCCCTTATAGTAAGCGGAAGCGGCGACGTAATAGAACCGGATAATCAGCTGATGGCCGTTGGATCGGGTGGAGGGTTTGCGCTGGCTGCCGCTAGGGCTCTTCTGGAAAACACGGAACTCAAGCCCCGGGAAATTGCCGAGACTGCAATGAAAATCGCCGCAGATCTTTGTATATATACGAATCACCAGTTCACGTTCGAGGAATTGTAAAAGATGCAAAAGCCACTGACGCCCGCAGAAATTGTCAAAGAGCTGAACAAGTACATAATTGGCCAGAAAGAAGCAAAACGCTCGGTTGCCATAGCGCTTCGTAACCGGTGGCGGAGACAGCAGGTGAAAGACCCTGCCTTGCGAGAAGAAATAGCGCCGAAGAACATTATTATGATTGGCCCCACGGGGGTCGGGAAAACCGAAATAGCCAGAAGACTGGCGCGTCTTGCCCAGTCTCCTTTTCTCAAGATTGAGGCCACGAAATTTACTGAGGTAGGCTACGTGGGAAGAGACGTCGAATCAATGGTGCGGGATCTCACGGAACTGGCTGTAAATATGGTCAAGGAAGAAGAGCATAAGAAAGTGGAAGCCAAGGCAAGGGAACTGGCGGAGGAAAGAATTCTTGATTTTCTGTACCCGAGGCGCCGCACCAGGAGAAGACCGCGTCCCCAGAAGCAACAGGACGATGGCGAGACTACGACCAGTTTACCCTTGCTCGAGGTGTCATCATCGGAACAGGTCCGGGAAGAAGAAACCAGGGAAAAGATGAGGAAGCTTTTCCGAAGCGGCAAGCTGGATAACCGTTACGTGGAGATTGAAATAGAGGACAGGGGGCTGCCGATGATAGAGATTTTTGCAGGCTCCGGGCTCGAAGAAATGGACATTAGTTTCAAGGAAATGCTGGGAAACATACTGCCAAGGCGCACAAAAAGGAGAAAGCTCAAGGTTCCTGAAGCATACGACCTTTTGGTGGAGGAAGAAAAACAGCGCCTGGTGGACATGGAGAAGGTTGTGAAGGCCGCTATCGAGCGCGTGGAACATGCTGGCATAATTTTTATCGATGAAATAGACAAGATAGTTGGACGGGATGCCATGAAGGGGCCTGATGTTTCAAGAGAAGGAGTTCAGAGGGATTTATTGCCCCTGGTAGAAGGCTCTACCGTGACCACCAAGTATGGAATGGTCAAAACAGATCATATTCTTTTCATAGCGTCCGGAGCCTTCCATACATCCAAGCCTTCCGATCTTATACCTGAGCTTCAGGGGAGATTCCCGATCCGCGTGGAGTTACACCCGCTTAGTAAAGATGATTTTGTTCGTATTCTTCAGGAGCCGGAAAACGCGCTGATTTCCCAGTACCAGGCACTTCTGGCCACGGAGGGTGTTGAACTCGTTTTCGAGCCGGATGCCATTGAGGAGATAGCACGAATCGCATCGGATGTTAACAGCAGAACCGAAAATATAGGTGCAAGGCGGTTGCACACGATAATGGAGAGGCTGTTGGAAGACCTGTCCTTCGAGGCGCCGGAACTGGAAGGACAGAAGATTACCATAACGGTGGGTTACGTGCGAGAAAAACTCCAGGACGTAATCAAGGACGAAGATCTGAGCAGGTACATATTGTAGCTTATGAAGTCACAGGTTGAAAGAGCAGCGGTACTAATAGAAGCGCTACCGTACTTAAAAAAGTTCTATCAGAAAACCGTGGTAATAAAGTACGGCGGGCATGCCATGGTTGACGAGCAGCTCAAAGAGAGCTTCGCCAAGGACATTGTGCTCCTCAAGTACGTCGGGATAAACCCGGTAGTGGTGCACGGCGGCGGTCCCCAGATAGGCTCCATGTTGAATAAGATCGGAAAAGAGAGCTCTTTCAGGTACGGGATGAGGGTTACCGACGAAGAGACCATGGATGTGGTCGAGATGGTCCTTGCGGGTAAAGTCAACAAGGAGATTGTGTCACTTCTTAACAGACATGGCGGCCGCGCGGTTGGCCTCAGCGGGAAAGACGGTCACCTGATTGAAGCAAGAAAAATGCATCTTTACCGATACCAGGGTGACGATCAGCCTCCTGAAATCATAGACATAGGGCTGGTAGGCGAAGTTAAGAGGATTAATACGGAAATTTTGAGAGTACTGGAAGAGAGTCGGTTCATACCGGTGGTGGCACCGGTGGGCGTGGGTAGTAAAGGAGAAACATATAACATAAATGCCGATCTGGTTGCGGGACAACTTGCCGGTGCTCTAAAAGCTACCAAGCTTATCCTTATGACCGATGTCCCCGGGGTGCTGGACGCAAACGGTGAGCTTATCTCGTCGCTGAACATGGGTGATGCAAGCGAACTGATCCATGATGAGATACTGAAAGGCGGGATGATACCGAAGGTTCAGTGTGCCATAGATGCTGTTCAGGCCGGTGTTTCAAAGGCTCATATCATTGACGGGCGAATCAAGCACGCGGTCCTGCTGGAGATATTTACTGACACCGGCGTCGGAACGGAGATAACCAGACAGTGATCCGGTGTATCAGACTGGAGACCCCATGAAAAGAGATTTATTGACCATTCTGGATCTGGGCAAAGAGGAAATTTATCATCTGCTTGACCTGGCGATGAGCTTGAAGAAAAAATGGAAAGAGGGTGAAAATCTTCCGGACTGCAAGGGGAAAACCCTTGGTCTTCTTTTTGAGAAACCATCCACCCGAACCAGGATTTCATTCCAGGTGGCCATTTACAGGCTCGGTGGCCAGGCTGTTTACATGACGGCGCAGGACACACAACTGTCAAGGGACGAAACACTGGCTGATACCGCCAGGGTTCTTTCTCGCTATCTCGATTGCCTGGTTGTACGTACCTTTGGCCACTACGTTGTTGAGGAACTTGCTGAGTACTCAACGATTCCGGTTATAAACGGCCTGACAGATTCTTTTCATCCGTGCCAGGTTTTGAGTGATCTTTTTACCTTGCTGGAAAAGCGCGGTGATCTTGAAAATCTCAGGGTGGCTTGGGTTGGAGACGGTAATAACGTGGCTCATTCATGGATCAATGCCGCCGCTAGACTGGGATTTACTCTGTGGATTTCATGTCCGGAAGGCTATTGGCCGGACGAAGGCGTGCTCGAGAGGGCTCGCGGGCTTGAAGGGAAAAACATATTTTTGGTAAAAGAGCCTAGAGAAGCGGTGGCAAATGCGGAGGTTATAAACACGGATGTGTGGGCAAGCATGGGGCAGGAGGCGGAGGTTGAGAAAAGGAAGCAGATTTTCAGGCCTTTCCAGGTAAACAGTGAACTTCTGCGGTATGCCCCTGACAACGTCTACGTTATGCACTGCCTTCCTGCCCACAGGGGAGAAGAGATAACGGATGATGTTATTGACGGGCCGAATTCCATCGTTTTTGACCAGGCGGAGAACAGGTTACATTTCCAGGTAGCCCTTCTTGCCTGGTTGCTGGCCAAACAATAAGCGGGAGAAGGAGCATTGAAAAAAGGTATCAGTAAGATCGTACTTGCATACTCGGGAGGCCTCGATACTTCAATCATTTTGAAGTGGTTGCATGAAACCTACTCATGCCCTGTTATTGCCTTTGCCGCGGATTTGGGGCAGGGCGAGGAACTGGAGGAGGTTGAAAAAAAAGCGATACAAACCGGAGCCTCAAAGGTACGTATCGAAGATCTCAGAGAAGAATTTGTAGAAGATTTCGTGTTTCCCATGTTCAGGGCTAACGCGATCTACGAGGGGCAGTACCTGCTGGGTACTTCAATTGCGCGGCCCCTTATCGCGAAAAAACAGGTTGAAATAGCGGCGGAAGAAGGGGCTGATGCGGTTAGCCACGGGGCAACGGGGAAGGGAAATGACCAGGTAAGATTCGAGATTACTTACATGGCACTGAATCCGGAAATAAAAATCATCGCTCCGTGGCGCGAGTGGGATTTCAAATCGCGGGCGGAGTTGATCAGGTACGCTTCCGACAGAGGGATTCCTGTTCCGGTGACCACGGAAAAACCGTACAGCTCGGACAGGAACCTGCTGCACATAAGCTATGAGGGCGGAATACTTGAGGATCCATGGAGAGAACCCGATGAGTCCATGTTCGTTATGACGGTCTCACCCCATGAGGCTCCGGATGAGCCCGAGTACGTAGAGATTGATTTCGAGAGGGGAAATCCAGTGGCGGTTAACGGTGAAAGACTCACCCCTGCCGAGCTACTTGAAAAATTGAACGAAATTGGCGGAAGACACGGTGTTGGCCGGGTGGACATGGTAGAAAACCGGTTCGTGGGAATGAAATCGAGAGGGGTTTACGAAACGCCGGGAGGAACTATTTTAAGAGTCGCTCATCAGGGCGTGGAATCAATCACCATGGATCGCGAAGTTCTGCACCTGAGAGACTCCCTTGTCCCCAGGTACTCGGAGCTGGTTTACAATGGCTTCTGGTTTTCACCCGAACGCCACGTGTTACAACAATTGATCGACGCAACCCAGGAAAACGTATGGGGTACTGCTAGGGTAAAGTTATACAAGGGTAGTTGTCGACTGGTTGGCAGAAAATCAGACAGATCCCTTTATAGTACTGATTTTGCGACTTTTGAAGAAGATGAAGTGTACAACCAAGCGGATGCAGCTGGGTTCATAAGACTTAACGCCCTTAGGCTCAAAATAGCCGCATTATTGAACAGGCACAGGTAAAGAAATAAAAATGGCAAAAAAGCTGTGGAGTGGACGTTTCAGGCAGAGCACC
>JALXAI010000327.1 GCA_026992215.1 Desulfobacterales bacterium
GACCTCGGGCCTGCATTCGGGGTGCGCGATAAACGTGGCATCGGGATGCCTTTTCTTTGCCTCGAGCACGTATTCGGCTTTCATATTGTGATGCACGGGGCAATAGCCGTGCCAGAACCGTATCTTTTTGCCAGTATTCCTGGACGTGTAGAGGGCCAGATTTTGATCGGGAACCATGTAGATTTCTTCGGCGTCGGCAAACGAATTAACAACCCGTATGGAGTTGGCAGACGTGCAACAAATGGTGCTTTCGGCCTTCACATCGGCGTTTGAATTAACGTACGTTACAATGGGAATACCGGGATAATTTTTCTTGATTGTCCTCAAATCGTTTGCCGTTATCATGTCTGCCATGGGGCACCCTGCATCAGGTACCGGCAGCAGCACCTTCTTACTGGGGTTTAAAATAGCGGCTGTTTCAGCCATAAAGCGGACGCCGCAAAACACTATGACTTCCGCGTCTGTTTCCTTCGCTTTTCTGCTGAGCTCCAGTGAATCCCCGGTAAGGTCAGCAAGATCCTGAATGGGGCCCGGCTGATAGTTGTGGGCAAGTATGATCGCATTTCGCTCTTTTCTCAACCTGTTAATGTGCTCGAGCAAATTGTTCTCTTTCACCATCTTACTCCATGTCTTTTATTTTTGAGGGAGCACTTCTGAATCTACATTTTTTTCAACGACCACTCCCCCGGGTACCGTCAACTTGAAGAGGTCATCCGGTAATGTTTTCTTTACCTTTATGTTTTCGAGGGTCACCTTGTTTCTGTTTCCCATGTAATCCCTGGTTTCCACCGCCTCGATCTGGTACAGGTCTTTCTTGACCCAGATTTTTATCTTTTCGATCTCAAGTTGCTTATTCTCTTTTCCGGGGGTAAGAATCAAAACGAATCCTTTGTAATTACTATCCCTTTTGGCTCTGACTTTAAAGTACTTTTTAAGGTTTTTGGGACCGTCGAGAAAGCTTTTGACCAGTGGCGAATCAAAAAAGTGCCTGGCATCATCAACGAGTATTCTTTTTTCAGCCGGTATATACAGCCACGTCGTTTTTCCGTCCGTTACAAACGACTGCCTCTCCGGTTCGCTATAGTCCCACCTCATCATTCTGGGTTTCTTGATGTAGAGTTTGCCTTTTCCGGAGGTGGTAAGCTGTGCGGCCCCGGAATACGTCTCCTGCTTGAAGTCGGCCTCGAAGGCATGGACACGATCAAAACGCCTTTGCATCTTTTTAATAAGTGTCTGCAATTCCGGTAGTTTAAGCAGGATACCGTTCGCGTTGCAAACCCCGGTTTGAAAAAAGAGGCAAAGAAAAGCCAGTGCCGCGAGGAATTTTACAAATGGTTGCCTTTTCATTTTGTTCCCTTGTTTTTACACCAGAGTGGTTATGAACTTCTATGTATGCCTGCTCAAGAAATTGTTCCCGACATTACGCAAATAGTTTTTAGCGTCAAACGGTTCTCTATGCAACCTATCTTTTCTCGCGAATTTGATAGGCAAATACCAGGAAGAAGGGAAAGGATTGC
>JALXAI010000328.1 GCA_026992215.1 Desulfobacterales bacterium
GAAAGATAAAAGATGATAACCTGGACGGTTTTCCCGAGGTGAACAGACCCGAAGAAGTAAAAGCCCTCTTGTCTTCTGTTGTAATGAAACTTAAAGCCAGTGGTGTTCCACTTCAAGGTAAAACCATGGTATTTGTAGACGGTGATCGTTATACAACCGATGGAATTACCTGGACGTGTATCCACAAAAAACCTTACGAATACAGCCCGTATGGCTCTGTTTTCAAGTTCGATCATGACATCTGCCCGGCAAAAAATGCTCTCGGCGCAAAGGGCTGTACAGATTGTCATAGTTCAAAATCTGATTTCTTCTTAAAAAAGATAATGGTCAGACCCTTCGGCAAGGACGGAAAACCACTGACTCAAACCAACGCTTCGTTTCTAGGATATTCCGCCACATCTCTTCAGTTTACCGCGTTCGAGCATGAAACTCTAAAATCGCTGGGATACTGGATCCTTTTTATCGTTGCTGTTCTTCTTATGCTCCATTACGTGATCTATGGCCCCAAGAAATTTGAGCCTGCAGATCCCACGGAAACTCTTTCGAGGTTTCGAACATGGGAACGGGTACTCCACTATTCTCTCCTTGTACTCTTTCTTGCTCAAGCTGTGACGGGTCTTTTTACCTTCGCGGTTCCGAAGGTTTCATCAGATACGATTGGCCGGGTCAATTCGTTTCACCTTTACGCAGGCTGTCTTTTCCTCGTAAACATTGTTCTCGTGTTTGGAATCTGGGTTAGGGATGCTTTCTTTGAAAAATACGACGGGGAATGGCTGAGAAGAATCGGAGGATATCTGGGCTATAAGGGAGAACTTCCTGCTGGCCGATTCAATGCCGGACAGAAGCTTTACCTTTGGATAGTGTTTCTGCTAAGTATATTCCTGGGTGTGATCGGGTTAGTCGAGATCTTCAGTGGCGATGGAAACGTGAGGCTTGTTTTTCACACTCTTCACGTCATCGCGGCGTTTATCCTTGTAATACTTGTTATGGTGCATGTTTATATGGGTGTGCTTGTGAATCCGGGGACACTAAGAGGTATATTTGAGGGGTTCGTTTCAAAATCATGGGCTAAAAAGTACCATCCTCTCTGGAAATCCGGAGATTAAAGAAAAAGAAAACATTGGCGGGAGGAGGTGGATTAAATCTTAATAGCGAAATCGTTGTTTTTTTTCGTGCTGGCCGGGTTGTGTGAGATAGGTGGTGGGTACCTGGTCTGGCAGTGGATCAGAAATGGCAAGAGTATCTGGATGGGGCTCCTGGGCGGGTTGGTTCTATTCCTCTACGGGGTTATCCCCACTTTTCAACCTGCTCATTTCGGAAGAGTTTACGCAGCTTATGGAGGTATCTTCATTGTATTGTCGATTCTGTGGGGATGGCGCATAGACAGGGTTGCACCAGACAGGTTTGATCTCATAGGCGGTTTTATAGCGCTTGTCGGAGTGTTTGTCATTATGTACTGGCCCAGGAGTTAAAAATATAGCCCCATGTTTTGGAAAAATCCCAAACCTCTGCCGGAAATTCTTGGTAGAAGCTAGGGCGTGTTAACTATTCTTGCAAAAGCGGAGAGTGGACGACTTACCTTCTTCACGCGTTAACCATGTATACCGTTTGGTGACGGGAAAGAAGTGCTTCCATTGAGTATCATACTGGCTTTCGTTCAGATACCTCGCCCCATGGCTATATTAAAAAGAATCCAAACATTGGGAACGGGGTTTGAATTGAGACATCACAATACTGAATACACGTGGCCCCGGTAAAATACCATTTACCCATAGTTTTTGACATAATTTTCTGTTTGCTGTATTTTATGTAACCATACACGATCAGCAAGGATGCCTTTTGTTTACCCTGCACCCGGGTATTATTGTTCCTTAAATTTTTTCTTCTCTTCCAGGACATCACGTGAAAGTTGGAATCGGATACAGTAACCGGAAAGACGGACGAAGGGCCGGAATCAGTGCTGCAAAGCAGGCAATTGAATCCGCCCGAATTGAGGATCCGTGCCTGGCACTGGCCTTTTGCGTGCCGGAACTTGGGGAGGACGATTTCTTTGCTGGGCTCAGGGAGGTCTTGCCGGATGATTCACCGGTAGTGGGAGGGTCTGCCATTGGTGTAATCACCAACGATGTTGTGTGTTACAAAGGGTACCCTGCCGCTGTGGCAGTGATAGAGGCCGGAACCCTCGAAAAGAGCTGTGTTTGCGAAAGCGGTTTGAAGGAAGATGAAGAGGCTTGCGGTAAGCGTGTGGCGGAAAAGCTCGGCGAGTTTTTGCCGGCTGAGGTGGTATTTCTTTTTTACGATTCCATGAAAGTTCCCGGAACTTCCGTCTCTCCTCCTGTTCTCAATTCATCGGCAAGATTGCTTCGGGGAATCTCCGAGTCTCTAAAACATAATCCCCTGTTGCTGGGGGCCGGTCTCATCGGGACATACGAATTTTGTCCCACCAGGCAGTTCTGCGGGTCGACCGTTAGGGATGACAGCGTGGTGGCGCTGATGTTGAAAGGAAAATTTCACTGTTATCACCGTATAATGCATGGATGCAGGCCTCTTGACGGGGTGTACCATACCATTACCGCCATCAAGGATGACGTGATATTTGAAATAGACGGTTTACCGGCAGCCAGGGTTATAGACGATTTGTACGGGAGTAAAGAATGGAGAAAGGAACATCCGGTTAAACTGCTGACCATAGGGGTAAATTGCAGGGGCAGGTTTGAGAGCTTCGGGGAAGGTAATTATGTAAACAGGCTTATAACCGGCGTGATGCCGGACGGAAAAAATATAAGTATATTTGAACCAGATCTCGCGGAAGGAGTGGAATTCCAGTTCATGTTAAGGGATGGACTGCAGATGGTTGAATCAGCCAGAGAAAATTCAAAAAAAATGTTCAATGAAGTTGTAAGAAACGGTGATGATGCCCGTTTTGCCCTGTACGTGGATTGTGCGGGGAGAACGGCGGAATTTTCGCAGACGTGGAAGGAAGAGGCTTCGGAGATCCAGAAGGTCTGCAATGAATTTGACGTACCCCTTCTTGGATTCTACTCCGGGGTGGAAATTGCTCCTTTTTGGGGCAAAAGCAGGGGCCTCGACTGGACAGGGGTGCTGACAATACTGGCACTAAAAAAAGACAACGAACACGGTGACAGGGAATGCCCGCATGCGGATAAAAAGTGAAGAGCTTATCCGGGAACTTGAGGAAGCGAGAAAAGAGGCTGAATATTACAGGAAGATGGCGGAAGAGTCCGGCAGGCGGTGTCTTCAAGGTATAGACAGGCTCACCAGGCTTGTTTGGGATCTCAGGGAAGCCCAGGAAGCCCTTAACAAAGAAAAGGAAAAATTTCGTATTCTCCTTGAAGAGTTTCCTTTTGGAGTGGCTTTGATAAGCAAAAGTGGTAGATACAGGTACATAAATTCCAGGTTTACCGGGATTTTTGGTTATACCCTTAAAGACGTACCCACGGGAAAACAATGGTGGAAGAAAGCTTATCCTGATCCTGAAAAAAGAAAAATGGCCATTTCCATGTGGGTGGAAGACCTTGAGAAGTTTGAAAACGGTGAATTCAGGCAAAGGACTTTTTCTGTTGTGTGCAAGGACGGAACCGAAAAACTGATAAACTTCCGTTCGGCAAGCCTCAGAAATGGTGACCAGTTCGTAATTTACGAAGACATTACCAGGCAGAAAAGGATTGAAAAGCACCTTATACAGGCACAGAAAATGGATGCCATCGGAACTCTGGCCGGCGGTATTGCCCACGATTTTAATAATCTGCTAATGGGCATACAGGGTAGAGCGTCGCTGATGCTGATGGACACAGCACCCGAACATCCCCATTTCGAAGAACTCAAAGCCATACAGGATATTGTGAGAAGCGCTGCCGACTTGACATCTCAACTTCTCGGGTTTGCCAGAGGCGGGAAATACGAGGTCAGGGTGGTAAGCCCTAACGAGGTAGTGGAAAAAAGTTTCACAATCTTTGCACGTACCAGGAAAGAAATAAGGATACATGTGAAGTATCAGGAGAACGCCTGGCTGATTGAGGCAGACCCGGGACAGATAGAACAGGTGCTTTTGAATCTGTACATAAATGCCTGGCAGGCCATGCCTAACGGAGGGGATTTGTACATAGAGACCTCCAACGTCACCGTTGGAAGGGATGACTCTGTGAGTTACAAGGTTGAGCCGGGAGACTACGTGAAGATTTCCGTGTCGGATACGGGCATGGGCATGGATGACGGGGTTATGGAAAGGATTTTTGAACCGTTTTTTACCACCAGGAACAAGGAACGTGGAGTGGGCCTGGGGCTTGCGTCTGCCTACGGTATCGTGAGGAATCATGGTGGGGTGATAGAAGTTACGAGCGAAAAGGGGAAAGGGTCTACCTTTGATATTTATCTCCCCCGTTCCAGGAAACAGGTTATAGAAGAGAAAACTCGTCATGGCAAAATATTGAAAGGATCGGAGAAGGTTCTTCTAATAGATGACGAAGAAGAGGTTTTGCACGTGGGAAAGAAGCTTCTTGAGCGGATGGGGCATTACGTTTTCACCGCGGCAAGCGGGGAAGAAGGAATAGAGCTCTACAAAAAGCTAACGGACGATATTGACCTGGTGATTCTGGACATGATCATGCCTGGATTGGGGGGGAAAGAAACTTTTCATGCTCTTCGCTCCATTAACCCGGAGGTGAAAGTATTGCTTTCAAGCGGGTACAGCCTCGACGGGCAGGCTCGAACCTTGATGGAGAAGGGATGCAACGGATTTATTCCGAAACCTTTCAGGGCTGAAGATCTTTCCAGGGCTATGAGGCAAATACTGGACAATTAATCGGCTCACGAGAGCCGTGATCCGGGCAATAAACCACCGGCGAGTGCCAGAATCACCTGGAGCCTGAAATCAATGAAACCAAACCATGCTGAAATGCCTCCCAGGGAGGACATTGTCGTTTTGGAGTTTTAACAAAATTGCCCGGCAGTACCCCACCCGGGAAAATTTCGATGAGAAAATGGGTATTTCTAGTACCGGGAAACATTTTGGAGACCGGTCATTCATATACCCAGCTTTTCCCATTTTAAAAGAATAATGGCTACAATTATTCCCACCAGGAAACCGGCAGCGAGGTTTGAAGCGAGAGTGATACCAAGAATCACCAGGACAATAAACAGTTCTTTTCTTTCGCGCATGTCGAGTATGGTGAGAGCCAGTTGAGCTCCTGCGAAAAAAAGCAAAACACCCAGCACTGACATGGGTATCAGGTAAGCGATGGTTAGCGAGTTCCTCCCGAAGAAAATGGCGAGCATGACAAAAAAGGTACCTATTATTATATTTGATCCGGGAGTGCGGGCGCCGAACCTGTAGTGCGCGGCCAGGCCGCCGGCTCCATGGCAAAGTGGCATGCCGCCGAAAAGGAAGCTAAGAAAGTTCGCCAGTGCCATACTTATGCAGGATGCCCTGTAGGTTACCCTGCTTGACCTGTCACCGAAATACTCCCTGGAAAGATCCACGTTGGCGATTACCGCGTTGCCAATGGT
>JALXAI010000329.1 GCA_026992215.1 Desulfobacterales bacterium
TTGCCGAAGGAACCAGAACCCTCGGTGATGTTGATGACAATGAAAACAACTGGGGCGTGGGCTTTTCTTTTGATCAGAGCATCTGCAGAGATGTAACACTATTCCTTCGTGGCGGAATAATGGACGATGACGTTGTGAGATATGACGGCACCAGCGTTGAAAGCCCACCCATGAAAGGAGCCTTAAGCGGCGGTTTTCGTGTCGGTGGTTCCTACTGGGGGAGAAGCGACGACAGGTTTGCCGTAGCGTTTGGGACTGTTTTCCTGGATGATGACCTCGAGGGGCTCTACGGGTTGCCGGATGACATTGCCGACGAACATCACCTCGAACTCTACTACACCCTTTCGCTTTTCGAAGGGGGACTTGAGTTTTCCCCGGACCTCCAGGTTATATGGAATCCCGGGGGCGACAACGATTCTGACACTGTTACTGTAGGTGGAGTAAGGATGCAGGTTAACTTCTAGTCCATTCCAGTGAACCAAAAAAGGGGAACCGTGTATCTATTTCGGTTCCCCTTACGTTCCGGGTCTTTCCGCTTTGCCGGATGTTACATCCTTTTTACATTTACAGCCTGAGGACCCTTCGGAGTATCCTCCACGTCGAAACTCACTCTTTCACCTTCCTGCAGTGACCGAAACCCTTCGGCCTCGATGGCACTGTAATGCACAAACACATCACCCTGCGTTTCAGTCTCAATAAAACCATAACCCTTCTGATCATTAAACCATTTCACTTTACCCTCTGCCATAAGCGACCACACTCCTTTCTTGGTCTTTCGTACTGCTCATCAGGAGTCACTTTTGTGGCAGTCTTGAAACGGTATCGCTTAGGCGAAAGCCAATTTCAAATGACACCAAAACATAGACCCTAACTAGCGTACTACTAATAAAACGGTAAAAACAAAAAAACCACTTTGTGACCCAAGTCACTATAGATGCATATATCAGATTAGAAGAATTGCTACAAGAAAATTTAAAGAAAAATTTCGTCTCTTTTTGACCTTTTCCCGAAATGGCGAGGCTCCTTGCTATCGATAGGGCCCCTGCATCTAAACCGCTGTTCTGCAAGAAAAGTATCCCCGTGCATATGGTTTGAAAAATTACTTTCCATGTGATAATTTCTTTAAGCTTGAAAGGAAGGAAAGTTTGATTATGAACAAAAGATTGCTTGTATTTGGCTTGATTCTAATCCTCGGACTTGCTTTTGATAGCCCAGGGATATTAGCGGAACAGCTGATAGTTGATACTTTCAGGATCAACGATAAAGGTCGCTTCCCCGAAGGCTGGGAATCGAAGCATCTGAACGAGGCAAAAACAATTTACAGGGTTGCGGTCGAAAACGGGAATGCTGTACTGTGCGCACACTGCGAGGGCAAAGCCATCGCGATAGGTAAGAAAATAGAATTTGATCTGGAGAAGTTTCCAATCTTGACGTGGAGATGGAAAGTTGTGAAATCGCCGAAAGGGGCAGATGAAAGACATAAGCAAACCGGGGACAGTGCTGCAGCGCTGTATGTCGTATTTCCAAACGGGATAAAAATTTGGAATCCGAAAGCCATAAAATATGTTTGGAGCTCAAGTTCCATGCCCCAGAATACCTGCACCGTCAGCCCGTATGCCCGGAACACCAAGATAGTTATCCTGGAGAACAACAAAACCCCCAAGGGAGTGTGGATTCGAGAAAAGGTAAATGTCCTGAAGGATTACGTCAAGTTTTTTGGCAAGGGAAACCCTAAGGTAAAAATGATAGGAATCATGTCAGATTCCGACAATACCGATACCGAAGTCCATGCTTTTTATGACGACATCGTTGTTAAGGGGGCGGAATGAGACGGTTCCCGCCTAAGCGGGCAGCTGAACTAATCCTCCGGGTCACGGCAGATCACTGGCTGCGGTACTTTTCTTGAAATCATTTTCCGAAGGTCAGCTGTTTTCTCCTCCCGGAACGAGCATCCTCCGCATTACAGATTATTCCAACCTATGTCCCGGAAGTTGGTGCGTGGGTGGCAACGCGAGCAAGCAATGCCTGCATAAAAGGTGGTTTGCTAAATTCTGGAGCGCAAGCGGATATGGAAAAATGCACCAATAAGGCCTTATGTTATGTAACCTCTCATGCCAGTTCCCGCAATAGTGCACCAGGGGATCCGCGGCTTATGCTGAAAAAGAATATTGTCCCGTTAAAGCCGAGCCTTGACATAGTAGAGAGCAGTAGTTAACTTGGTTGTAATAAGCTTGGTCTTCTCGAAAGCGTAATATTCCAGGGGATGAACTTCTCAGCGTCAGCCTGGTGATACAAGCAGTAAATGCTGAGCAAATCTGGAACAATTAGCCATTGATGATGGTCTTTGCGGATAATATTTATTACCTCATGAATTGGAGGTATTCATAAGATGTGTTGAGCCCACGGGGAAGAAATTTCAGGTGGTAGTTTTTTTCGTATCAGTTTCGGAAGGTTCGCTTTTCTTTTACCACTCGCAATGACCATTTTCAGATTACAGGTTGCTCCAACCTATCTATTGAGAATGGGTGTGGGGAACGCCAAAGGGGCAGGCATCTCATGCTACAGAGCCCGCATGAACCAGACCGTAGCAAGATGGAAAAAACTTACCAGCTGCCCTTACATTTTCGTGTTAATCAGCTGCTCATTGGAATGGGCGGAGACTTCGACCAACCGGTCATTGTTGGCTGAAGCCTGGAAGGCCCTTGAAAATGCAGCCTGTCACTTAACATGTAATTTCCCCGGAGACTTGCACGAATGTGGATGAGCGGAAAAATCCGGTGGCAACCACGCTGGCAATAAGCCGGCATGGATGAAACCATGGTTACAAGCCCAACAAGAGGAAAAACCACCAAGTACCACAGATGCTTTGGCCTGGGCATGCGAGAAGAAGCGGAAAAAATCTGGATATTCAGTGGTTGTTTTTCGTCCTGGGTATCTGTTTACGGTTCGAATGTGGATTGAAACTATCTCTGATCATCAACGTGTACCACATATATCTGAACCGGCTGATAGCGAGCTTCGAGGGACGATTTTGCGGGGGTTAAAAGAAAATAAGGATATGAACCGGTGAAATATTTTTCTTCTACCGCTTTGAACTACTCGACACCTCCTACTCCCACGGGCTCTGTCTGGGCAGTTTTCGCAAAAACCGTGCGACTATGCCTACGGGTACAATTGATTGTTTTCTACCCTGAACTGCGGGTGAAATCTGTATCGTTCCACGGGCATTCTATGACCGCCTCAAGCTGATACAACGCGTATCCTTAACTAGACACGGTATGAGTTTGGGTGCGAAGGAAGAGAAGGGTGGTAAGATATGGAGAACTTTGAGAGCATCGCAAGCAAAGAAGGGTTTATTAAAAATGTCCTGGAATCTCTGGATGAGCCTGTTTTCATTACGGATTTCTCCGGGAAAATATTGTGGAACAACACAGCTGTGTCAGGGATTAGTGCAGAGGATCCTGAGAAAATCCCCGGGCGAAAGTTACTCGAAATCTTTATACAGCCGGATGACATGGCAAGTGAATGGATTTCATGCCTGGAGAAGCTTTCTTCGGGGAACGATAGGTGCGAAGCATCGCAACATTTACAAGGGAAATATTACACGGTCAAGGGAAGTGTTATACCTGCCACGGAACACGAGAAAGTTATACTGTGGCGATGGGTAGATATAACCGGCAGGGTGCTTTCCGAAATAAAAGCGAAACATCTCAAGAGTATTTTCGGGGCCATTCGGGAACTCAACCACATCATCACCAAAGAAAAGAACCCGGAAAGTCTTGTCAGAAAGGTCTGCGAGCGCCTTTATGAAAGTGGGTGTTCCGGGCATGTGTGGGCTATACTTGTAGACGGAAAGGGTAGGGCTTACGAGGCATTCGAAGTGGGCTCCGGGAAGAATATCCTTCGTTTGCGTGAATCCATCGAAACGGGGAGAATCCCCCCTTGTGTTAAAGATACATTCGATAATGTCGAGCCTGTGGTTCTTAAAAGGAGTTCATGTGAAGCTTTTGACTGCCCCATGGTTAAAGGAAATGGGTTCCGTGGTGGCGGTGTTTCCATGAAACTTGAGTATTCGGGACGAATGTGGGGGTTTCTTACCGTGTGCAGGGCAAAGGAATTCGGAGTTACGAAGGAGGAACTGGGGCTTTTGAAGAGTGTTGCTGAGGATGTGTCATTTGCTCTTCATAGCATCAACGTAGAAATTGAAAAGGAGAAGTCCCTGGAAATTCTTGAGAAAACTGAGAATATGTTCAGGCTGCTCGTTGAGCACTCCTTTTTCGGATTGGCCATATTAAAGGCCGACGGAACCTTCGAGTATTTGAATCCGCGTTTTACCGAGATTACCGGGTACACTATTGACGAAGTACCAAACAGGGCCGCATGGTTCGAACTGGCATTTCCGGATCAGAACTACAAGAAAGAGATATTGAGTTCATGGAGGAAGGTATGGGGAGAGGATCACGGCGGGGGAGATACCAGTGAAGGAACTTACAGGATAAGGTGCAAGGATGGAGAATACAAGATTCTTCGATTTAGAAGTGTGATCCTTGAAGATGGCAGGATTATTTCCAGCTGTGAAGACATCACGGAAAAGGAAAACCTTCAATTGCAGTTGCAGCAATCTCAGAAAATGGAAGCCATAGGGAGGCTCGCTGGCGGCATCGCGCACGATTTTAACAATTTGCTGACTACAATTCTGGGAATGGTCGATTTACTCCTTATGGATATCACGGAATCCGATCCAAAGCACAGAGATCTGCTTGAGATCAGAAAGGCTGCCAAACGGGCATCCCACCTCACAAAACAACTTCTGGCATTCAGCAGACGACAGGTACTCCGGCCATCTGTACTTAATCTCAACGATGTTGTAGCCGAAATGGGCAAGATGCTGCAAAGGCTTATAGGGGAAGATATCGAGCTAATAACCGTTTTCGATGAAAATCTGGGCAATGTCATGGTGGATCAGTCCCAGATTGAACAGGTGATCATGAATTTAGTGGTCAATTCAAGGGATGCCATGCCCGACGGTGGAAAACTCATAATAGAGACGGCGAATGTTGATCTCGACGAGGAGTATTCCGAAAAACATGTGGGCGTAAAGCCCGGGCCTTACGTGATGCTGGCTATCACGGATACGGGGCTGGGGATGGACGAGAAAACCACTTCACGGATTTTTGAGCCTTTTTTTACGACCAAGGAAAAGAACAAGGGGACAGGACTTGGCCTGGCGATGGTTTACGGAATTGTTAAGCAAAGTGGGGGAAATGTATGGGTTTACAGCGAGCCAGGAAAAGGAACGACATTTAAAATATATCTTCCCAGGGTCTCAGAAACAAGCAGCTCCGTTAGCACTGAGACCATTCGGCAAGATGATCTCAGGGGATCCGAGACTATCCTCGTTGTTGAAGATGACGAGATGGTAAGAAGGCTGGCCCGCCAGATGCTCTCGAAGGCAGGATATCGCGTATTGGACGCGGGAAGCGGTGAAGAAGCCATCAGGATAGCCAGGGAAAATGAGGGACA
>JALXAI010000330.1 GCA_026992215.1 Desulfobacterales bacterium
GGACTTGTAATGCTTGGATAACAAGAATAACCTCAGCACTTCCGGATGATACCTTTCCAGTACTTCTCTGATGGTAAAAAAATTGCCAAGGGACTTGGACATTTTTTCCTTGTTTACCTTAACAAATCCATGATGTATCCAGTACCTAACAAAGGGAACACCGTGTGCAGCTTCCGACTGGGCGATTTCGTTTTCGTGGTGAGGGAAAATTAAATCTTCGCCGCCCCCGTGAATATCGAAAGTCTTACCGAGGTAGTGACGACTCATGACCGAACACTCAAGATGCCATCCGGGTCTTCCCGGTCCCCATGGGCTGTCCCATTTTGGTTCCCCGGGCTTGCTGGCCTTCCATAAAACAAAATCAAAGGGGTTTCTTTTCTTGCTGTCCACTTCCACTCGAGCTCCTGCCACCATGTCTTCAAGTCGGCGCCCCGAAAGTTTTCCGTATTCCGGGAACTTGTCCACGCAGTAATAAACATCACCATCGGCCACGTACGCAAAGCCCTTATCTTCAAGCTCTTTTACCATTTCAATCATCTCGTCTATAAATTCCGTGGCCCTAGGTTCATGGGTCGGTTTCTCTATGTCAAGACGTTCCATGTCTTCATAATAAGCGGCAATAAATTTCTCCGCCACCTCGTTCCACGGTACGCCTTCCTGGTTGGCCTTCCGGATTATTTTATCATCTATGTCCGTGAAGTTTCTGACAAAGGTTACATCATACCCTGAATCCTTGAGGTACCTGTATATCGCGTCAAATACCACCACTGACCGGGCATGACCAATATGACAGTAGTCGTACACTGTCACACCGCAAACATACATCCCTATCTTTCCCGGCGCCAGAGGTTCAAACACTTCTTTTTTCCTGGTAAGGGTGTTGTAAAATGATAAAGCCATGTACTACTCCCCTGATTGTTTCTGAAAGTTGATAACAAAGTTGCAAAACCAAGCTCAGTACTTCACCTACGGTTCACTGGTTCCCGACCTTCTCAAGCTTTTTCGACGTAAGGCGGCAGCAGGGCACGGAAGAAAAGATTCCACCGGAAATGATTCACCCGAGTTCCGGGCAGGGCTCTTTCCCCAGAAGCACGGCAGCGTAAGCGGAAATACCTTCTTTTCTGCCTTCGAATCCAAGAAATTCCGTTGTCGTGGCCTTAACATTAACCTTTCCTTCCGATACTTCCAGAATCCGGGAAATGCTGCTTACCATTTCACGGATATACGGAGAAAGCTTCGGTTCCTGGGCAATTACCACGCAGTCCAGATTTACCACCGAGTAGCCTTCTTCTTTCATCATTCCAACAACCTTTGAAAGTAAGTTCCTGCTGGAAACTCCCCTGTACCTATCATCGGTATCGGGGAAATGCATGCCTATGTCTCCCTTCGCCATGGCCCCCAGTATTGCATCGCAGACAGCATGGAGCAATACATCGGCGTCAGAGTGCCCCTGAAGGCCCTTTTGAAAAGGTATTTTAACTCCGCCAAGTACCAACTCCCTATTATCTGCAAAGGCATGAACGTCGTAGCCGATTCCGATTCTCATCCTTTTCTCCGCGTGTTCCCGATGTCACTTTTCTCCAGGATAAGGGAAGCCAATTTCAAATCCTCCGGCGTGGTAATCTTGATATTGGATCTTTCTCCGTTGATCACGTATACTTCTACACCAATGGCTTCCACGAGAGAAGCATCGTCCGTACCCTTGAGACCACTTTTACTTGCTGTATCATAGGCTTTCAAAATGATATCTTTCTTAAACCCCTGGGGTGTCTGAATCATCCACACCTTTTTCCTGTCCAGAGTTTTTAAAACAGCCCCGCCATTCACAATTTTCGTGGTGTCAACCGCGGGCAATCCGGGGATAACGGCTCCCTTCAGAGCTGCATCTGACACCACTCGATCAATCAGCCCTTCGCTCACAAAGGGTCTTACACCGTCGTGGACAAGCACGATTTCGCAGCTTTCAGGCAACACTTTAAGGCAATTGAGCACCGTTTCCTGTCTTTCATCCCCTCCCCTTACAACCCCGAGTATTTTCTTTTCTCCGATCTCGCACAGCACTTCCCGTTTGAAATAACCCTCCTCTCCCGGCGTGACCCCCACCACTATCCCGTCCACCAACTTGCATTCCTGGAACTTCGAAATCGTTCTCGCGATAATACTTCGTCCCTTAAGCTTCAAGAACTGTTTGCATACCCCTTTTCCCATCCGCGTGCCACGGCCTCCCGCGGCAATTATGGCAACTGTTCTCATCTCTCCCCCGAAACAGCTAGAAAAATACAGGGATGACAAGTGCGATTTGTTTCAATCCGGATACGTGCTTGAGAATTTTAATTGATGGAATGTGAAATGACAATCAAATTGTAAGGGGGATCATATTTGAAGTATAAAAAAGCCGAGCAGGCCATAAGCCGGGTTCTGTACCCGCTGAAGGCGGGTGATGGTCATTTATCTGGGGTTACGGTTACCCGTAACCTCAAGCGACCTACCCGAGAACTCGGACGGGCCATCCTCAAGCGTTCTCCTATTTGGTCTTGCTCCGGGTGGGGTTTGCCTAGCTCCTGCTGTCACCAGCAGGACTGGTGAGCTCTTACCTCACCGTTTCACCCTTACCGAGCACTCAGTGTCGGCAAATCCGTTTCTCCAAAACACAATCTGGGGATCGGAGAAGAGAAACAAAATCCGCTTTCTGACCTGAGTGCTCGGCGGTCTCTTTTCTGTGGCACTTTCCTTCCCGTCACCGGGACTGGGTGTTACCCAGCACCCTGCCCTGTGGAGCCCGGACTTTCCTCCGGCTTCCCCGAAAAGCCAGGAAAACCGGCGACCATCTGGCCTGCTCGGCATCAGGAGATATGACCACCTTAATTATAATCACTGTAATTACAGAATCAACAAGGAAGAATGAGTCTTTTCCACCCTGGCCTGAGATTACCGATCAGGTTATTTTCTCTTTCAGTAAATCCGGAAGCTCCCTGGACTTCCAGTCAGAGCCGATAGCTACCAGCGTAGCCTCTCCCTTCGCTATCAGGGAATCTTCCGACGGCCTGTAAAATTCAAAGCCGAATACAACAACTCTGGCTCTCACTTCTTTCAGGCGCACATGTAACTCAAGCTTTTCCCCGTACCAGACCGGGCGGAAAAAATCGCACCTGGCACCAACCACTGGAAGCCCGAATTTCTCTTCTTGATTTCTGAAAACCATGTTGGGTTCGAGACCAACATTTCTCAGGAATTCCTCGATCCCCCAGTGGCAGTACCTGAAATAAGAAACAAAATAGACAACTCCGTACGGATCCGTATCACCGAAACGAACAACAATGGGTACTTTAACTACTCTTTCAGTCATTTTTACACTCCCGGTCGAGATGATTGGTTATGGATATCTCCAGAGACATATCAAAATTTTTCCCCGACCGACTAAGTCGGTGTTCATGTTAGTATGAAAAATCGACACATTTTTTTCAAAACTTTCCCCGGTTTTTACATAAACAGTGTTAACAGAAAATGTGATTATGGCAATAAAAGAATAATTTCACAGCTTCTTTTTCCCTTGACAAAAGGCCTAACTTGGATATATTTAGAAGCACACGAGCGGGAAAATCAAGCGGTATTTGTTATTCCTTTCACTATGGTGCTACCTCATTCTGATACTCTGCATTCCTTGCGGATTTGAGTGTTCAACCTGTGGTTCTGCCAGCGGCGATTCCTATCCCAACGCAACCATCTTTGATCTTGGTGGCTCAAATATAGGTTTTGGGCTCAATATTTAGATGCGAGATA
Source organism: Desulfobacterales bacterium (assembly GCA_026992215.1). Classification (GTDB taxonomy): domain Bacteria; phylum Desulfobacterota; class Syntrophobacteria; order B119-G9; family B119-G9; genus B119-G9. The sequence goes on from JALXAI010000330.1 coordinate 3,781, forward strand.
ATCCTTTTGAAGATGCCATAGTTCTTTCTTAACATGTATTGGCAGCGGTCTGTGTCTCCTTAAAGCCCAACTGGTAAAGCTGCTTTGCCAAGTACGTTAACTAGTGAATTATTTCTCCAAAAGATCCAGTTTGGTTCTAATGTTATCACGAGAGATAAATGGTACAGTTTTGGCCTCATTTGGGCCTGCGATGAGTATGGGAGGGTTTTAGAACGTGCGAAGGGAGGTGACACGAGACTTTCCCGGGTGCTTTTTGCAGTTTAGCGGGAGCACAGGGGTCAAGGTTTTATCTGCGTTGTTTATCTTGGTAAGGAAGGAGGTGATGAGAGAGTCAGTTGTGGATCGACTTGTTAGTGGTATTGTTTAGGTAATATTCCAAATTCGGACTAAAGGAGGGATTTGAATGGCACCGGAAAAAAGGGAAATTGAAATTAATAGTCGGGAAGACACTCTGGATCTGATGCACCCCGACATTAGGCCCTGGCCGGTAACTCCGCCACCTTCCCCGGAAGAAGTAGCGGAGGTATATGCAAAGCGAAAAGCTACTGACTTCGGCAAGTGGTGCGAAGACAACCTGCGTTTTGAATACAGCTTTGGGAAACCGGAAGCGCTTCAGGGTCTGAAAGTTCTTTGTATGGGGCTCTGGAGACTGGGTAACAAATTCTGTGCATCACTCCTGGCAGAAGCAGGGGCAGAAGTTATTAATATAGAACCGCCGGAAGGGGATCCTCTACGCAAGCTTACTCCTTTTGGAAGAGAAGAGTACATGCTTGAGGATAAGGAAACCGGTGAGAAATGCGGCCTGGAATTCATTCACGAGATGAGAAACCAGTACTCGATAACTCTGAATGTCGAGACTGAAGAAGGCCGGGAAATTTACAAGAACCTCGCTAAAAACGTCGATGTCTTAATTGAAGAATATCCTCCGGGATACATGGATGAACTGGGAATCGGGTACAGGCAACTATCCAAGATCAATCCCGGGCTGGTTTACTGCTGGATTGGTGTAAGGGGTTCCTGGGGTCCGTACAAAGACAAATTGTCCAAGTTCGGGCAGTGGACTCTTGAACCCTTTGGCGGGTGCGCTAACTCCTTCGTGCACAACACAGGTTTTCCGCCAGACCAGCTGCCGAGAGGTAAGGGTGGAGACCCGACCAGGTCGGGCGTGTGGTTCGCCGATTACGTTGCCGGTGAACAGGCTGCTTGCAGCATTTGCGCTGCTCTCTACTGGAGAGACGAGTTCAGTGGGGAAGGCCAGTTTATCGAAGTAACGGGTGCTGAATCCCAGATGGATATCCTCGACTTCGATATCGGTTGGTACGGTTTCAATGGCAGTATCAAGGCCCGTACCGGGGCATGGGACCCGAACCTTAACCAGTATGAATGGAACCCGTGTAAAGACGGTTACATGATGATCGGCGGACAGACCGACCGTCTATGGTACCGGATCGGAATGTGTATCGAAAGAGATTACCCGCAGTTCGGTCGTTTGATCCACGAAGACCCGCTGTTGAAGGAGATGGGTGCCAGGAATGCTCTTCAGGCTCTCATCAAAACATATACCCTGACCACCAGGTGGCTGAGGGATCTCAACAGGATCGAGGCAGAACAAAAACTGCTCGAATATGAAATCGCAGCCGGCCCGATCCTCTTTATCGATGAAGTTGCTGAGTTCCCACACTTCAAGTATCGTCCCTGGGTCTACACTATTGACAGTGATCAATACGGAACGTTTATGTACTCGGCATCGCCGAACTCATTCCAGATGAGAACACCGCACAGGGTAAAATGGATAGGAAGACCTCTAGGAAAGGATAACTACGAAATCTACCAGAAGTGGTTAGGACTGGGTCAATCTAAAGTTAACGAATTAAAGGATAAGGGGGTAATATAATGGCAAAAGATTTAAGAGTAACAAGATTGGAGGATCTGCCAGGCCCCAAGAGCAAGGAAGAACTCGAAGAAATGAAAATGCCCTACGAGGAATTCTGTCGTAAGGCTTTTGATCCGGGCAATGAAATGACAAAACCGCAAGCTCTGAAGGGCATTCGTTGGCTAAGCACTACAATGTACATTTTTACGCCTCATTCAGTTTCCAACCTTGCAGAGCTCGGGGCCGAGGTCATTAAGGTAGAGATGCCCAGAATGGGCGACCCGATGAGGCATACATCTCCGTTTAACGAATGTTACCTGTATCCTCTCCACGACAGCAGACCGGTGACCGGTACCGGCATGGGCTTTCTGAATGCTAATCCGAACGAGTATCACATCACGATGGATTACCATATAGATGAAATGAAGGAAGCCTTCTACCGCCTGGTGAAGATGTCGGACGGTCTTACCGAGTGTTACAGACCGGGAACCTTTGACCGCTGGAAACAGAGTTACCGTTATCTCCAGGAACTGAACCCAAGATTCATCTATGTATGGGGCGGTGGTTTCGGTTACGGTCCCAAGGTATTCGGTGGTTCCTACGACATTCTCGGTCAGGCTCATGCTGGTCTGGCATCGGTAACCGGTATGCATGAATTCATGGGAGGTCACTGTACGAAACATTCAAACTGGTGCATTGACTGGTATTCTGGAACCCAGATTACGTTCGGTATTCTGGCGGCACTGCTGTGGCGTAGAAAAACCGGTCTTGGCACCATGATCGAATTCTCCCAGGTACAGGCAGCCACAAGAGCCCTGGGTTACACAGCACCCCTTTACGGCAGGTTCGGAATAGTTCGTCAGCGCTGGGGTAACTGGGATACTCAGCTTTGCGTACACGGTATCATTCTTTGCGGTAAGTCCGATTATCCGGATGCTATCAATCCTCAGGATAAGTACGAAGCCAGATACGTAATGGTGAGTGCATTCCAGGATGCCGACTTCAAGGAACTCTGCGACATCACAGGCAACAAGGAGCTTTATGAGAAGTATAAAGCTCACAAAGACAGGGTTGAAGCAGAAGCACAGGTAGAGATCTATGCCGCCCTGGAAAGATGGGCTTCGGACAAGTCCAGAAGCGAAGTGGTAAAGACCCTGCAGGATGCCGGACTTCTTGCCGAACCGGTCATGAACGACAGGGAAGTCTACGAGTGCGAACATTATCGTCAGCGTGGTACCATCAGGTGGCTGGAAGATCCGATTTTCGGTGACGTTTTACAGCACGGTACTTATAGTGCCGGTTTGATGGAAAAAACACCGCGCAGGCTTTTCTGGATCTGGAGGCCGGTTGGTGCTGACAATGTCAAGATTTACCATGAATTGCTTGGTTATCCTGTCAGCAAAATTGAAGAATGGTACGAGAAGAGCTGGATATAAAAGGAGGAGAGCGCCGTGTGTGATATTATTTGGTGCAAGAAAGAGATAAATGGTAAACCGTGCAACACGGTTAACTACCTGGATCCTTACTGTTTCTGGAACTGGGAAGGGAAGATAAACTGTGCGGAATGCGGGACAGTTTACTATATCCATATGATCCAGGGGTTTATGTACAAGGGGCCTGAAGAAAGACCCGGCGAAGAGCCCGATATCATGCCTCTATACGCTGACAAACCCTTGACGGCTATGTCAACTATCTCCCCGGAACAGAGGGGAGAACGAGACCATATAACTGCTTACCGAGGCACATTTACCTTGGCAAAGCAGACATGGTCAAGTTTAGCATCAGGGGAAAACCCGTCAGAGGTTGGTGCCCGCAACCACCTTGTTCTGGCATAGCTGGAAGCCACGGTTTCAGATGGGATATTCAGAAGCTGTCCCCTGAGGTATGGGAAGAGTATCAGGAGAAACTGAAAAAAGGTGAAGTTAAGGAATGGTAAGAGAAAGGAGTAGCAGATGGCAGAATTAACGCCTGAAGAATTCCTGGATACTATACTTGTCCCGGAAAAACAGACAGATCATATATGCTGGCAGTGCAAGCATCTGAAACCCGTCTTAAAAGGTTCTAGCTTCCCGCCAGCAGACATTATCGGTTGGTGTATGAAGATTCACTGGCCCCACTACTGGTGCGTAGCGGATTTTAACGTGATAAAAAAGTGTTACGCCTTTGAGCCGAAGAAGTAATATGCACGAGAAGGTTCAAAAAGAATTGGATGCCCTCAGGGGGATGGTACTTACCTGGAAGCAAAGCTACCTTGGGTACGCATCCCCCGAGGGGGGCAACGAATTCCTGGTCGAGGAATACCTGGAAGAGATCGAGACGTACATCTATCCTTACGTGAGGAGGATGTACGAGTGCCAGCATCTTACCCAGTCCGAGGCCAGGGATTTCATGAATTTTTGTTACGATAACGTGAAAGAACTACGCAACGCACTGGTTGAATCGGGCAGTGAAGATTCAGCAGAAACGTTCTGGCACAGGTTGCTCGCCAGGCTCAACATCCTGTTTTGAAGCTGCATCGTGAAAGGCTTCAAACAGGGCAGACAGCGCGAGCGGTGCCGACAAACATAAAAAGGAGGGTAGATATGCCTGCTAAATGCCGCGTTGGGGTCTGTGGCTTTGATCCCATGCTTGTTAAGGGTTACGTAAAAACGGGATTTAGAGCCCTGTGGTGGCACTTACCCGATGAAATTTACGAAGAGTTCGAGGTAAAGCCGGGCGACAAGGTCTCCGGGAAGCTGCTTGCTGTTTACAATGGTGATGGCGAAAAAGTAGCGGAGCCGAACGAACCGTTTGAGTGGGAATGTTCCAAGGAATCAGGCCTGGCCGTAGTGTTGCCTTCAGAAACCATAGTGAAGTACAAACTCACCGAGTTTCACTTCATTGAACTGCTTATCGAAAAGGTTGCTGGAAAAGACGTGTATCCCGGCGAGGAAAGAATGAGCAGCAAGTGGTGGCCTGAAGACAAAATGAAACTTCATTTCAAGCTCGATTACATAGAATAATTGACGGGAAATCAGACCTGCCGAATGTGTACCCCCTTCCCTCGAAGGGGGTACTTTTGTCTTGCCTTTGATTAGCGTTTCCAATAAATAAAAATCCCGTATAGTTTTTTCGTCAAGAATTCTTTTTGAGGAGAGGGTATGACAGAGATAAAGGAGAAAGACACGAGAACTGACAACCAGCAACCAGAAGCTACCGAAAAGCCGACCTGGAAGTGCCTGGGCGATTTATTCGAAACGGACGATCCGTTTTTCAAAAGCATTCTGTTTTTGCAAGGATATGATTTCTCGTCGAATATATACCTGATACGCGGGGATTACATTTCAATTATAGATCCTGGAAACGATTATACTGCTTTCATTCAGCTTTTCGAAACCGACATAAAACCAACAGATATTAAAAAAATAGTCATTACCCATGGCCACCGCGACCACGTTATGGGGGTTTTTGAATTGTTCAGGTACTCCGATATTTTGAAAAATCGTGACATAGAGGTGATACTCCACAGGGAAGGCCCCTTCGAGTTCAAGGAAATGCTCAAGAAAACCGAGTTTCCGTACACCGAAATAAGCGGTGGAGAAAAAATCGAGGTAAGCGGTTTTGAACTGGAATCCATCCATACTCCCGGGCATACCATAGATGGAGTTACGTATTATCACTTGCCGACAAAAACCGCTTTCACCGGCGACACGGTTTTGCCCCAGGCGATGGCAGAACCCGACAAGAACGCCGGCGGGAATTTTAATTACTATTTCTACGGAGTAAAAGCACTGCTGAACAGGAATATTGAAAACATTCTTCCCGGACATGGCGTTCCCGTTAAGTCCATAGGGAAAACCGTGATAGAGCAGACCTACGAAAGCCTTATGCTAAAGGTAATTGGAGTCGAAAAAAAGATAAGGTGGACAGACGGAGCCATGATGCTTGCACAGAAGGGGCTGCTGGAAGAGGCGGTATTTTGTTGTGACAAGGCTCTGGCTTTTAACCCTGAAGATCTCCAGGCCATCCAACTCAAGGCCTTTTGTTTAACCGACCTTGACAGGTGCCAGGAGGCCCTTCCGCTGTTCGACAGGATACTATCAGCGAAAAAAGATGATATCGGTATCCTTATAGGAAAAGGAAAGGCCCTGATGGGAGTAGGGAAATATATAGAGAGCGTTGACTATTTTAACAGGGTACTTGAAATTGACCCAAAGGTAAAAGACGCCCAGGTTCTCAAGGGGATGGCGCTTTATCTGGCCGGACGATTCGATGATGCCCTGGAAATAGATGGTTTTAAAGAAGAATTCGTAAGCAGATTCCGCGAGACGCTTGAAAAAAGAACTCGCTAGGTTCTTCGAATTACTACGGTAAACCAGAATTTTCTTTACAACGCTAAAACCTGGCTATATAATCTAGCTTCCGGTTTGGAGGGATCGACTTCGGATTTTACCCAATGACCCGCAGGTAACTTACGGGGGAAAAATTGTCGCAACCATGCAACCAGCTCAAGAATGAAAACCGGAGTAATGAATTGGATGAATACAAATTCATCATCATTCCCATAGCTGTTGTTGTTTTTTTGATCCTTCTGGTTTGCCTTGCCAGTTATTTCAATTACCAGACCTATTTCTTCAAGATTTCCGATAACAAGCTGCAACTGTGGCACGGTGATTTTGCTCCCATAGGCTTTGAGATTTGCCCTGATTTCGAAGTGATCCCCGTGTCTGACCACGATTTTAAGGATATTCTGAATAAAAGATACCAGGGGAAAGAAAGGGCTTTCGGCGCTCTGTACGGGGTCTTTATCTCCGAGGCAGAGGAAGAACTGAAAAACGGCTGCAAAGCTGACATGAAGAAAGTAGATCACAGCATAGCCCTTGCCGACAGGTTTTTTCCTCTATGCTATCACATCAATCCCGGGTTTGCACGGTCTCGCTTTCAGGTATCATGGAAGAAGGTGGAGACGTTAAAAGATCTCCTGTCGCTTGCCTACCGGGATTCTCTCAAGCACATGGAAAAAGTAAAAAGCATGGGGGTAGCAAGGGATCTCGACGTGGCGGAAAAAGAGAAGGAAGCAAGCGAGTGGCTGAAAGGGCATCCTATTTCGCCCTGAAAGGCAACAATGAGACAAAATACCGCACCCTATTTCCTTTACCGGGAGTAGGGTTTTTTACATGAAGATAAGGGGGCGAATCAATAAATGAAAAAAATCTACCTGGATTATCTTGCCAGCACGCCGGTGGCACCTGAAGTTGTGGACGCGATGTTGCCATTCATCCAAGAATATTTTGGTAATCCTGCGAGCATACATTCTTTCGGAGAAAAACCCCAGGAAGCCATTTTCACCGCCCGGGAGCAGGTAGCTCGCCTCTTGAATTCAAAGCCTGAGGAGATAATTTTTACCTCGTGCGGAACAGAAGGAAACAACCTCGCAATAAAAGGAATGGCTTTTGCCAACATGAGCAAGGGAAACCACATTGTAATTTCGGCAATAGAACACTTTTCCATCTATTATTGTGCCAAGGCCCTGGAAAGCTTTGGTTTCAAGGTCAGCTTTGTACCGGTGGACAGATACGGCATGGTGGATCCCGAAGATGTGAAAAGAGCAATTACCGAGAAGACCATTCTTGTTTCCGTCATGCTCGCAAACAACGAGGTAGGTACAATTCAGCCAATTGGGGAGATAAGCAAAATCACCCGCGAACGTGGTATCCCGTTTCATTGTGATGCCGTGGCAGCAGTGGGGCAGATACCCGTGGATGTAAGGGAACTGGGGGTAGACTCGTTGAGCCTCGCGGGTAACATCTTTTATGCTCCGAAAGGAATCGGTGCGCTGTTTCTTAGAGACGGCGTCAAAATCTGGCCTCTTTTTCACGGTGGCGGCCAGGAAGACGGCAGAAGAACAGGCACGGAAAACCTTCCCGGAATCGTGGGACTGGGAAAGGCCGCGGAAATAGCCATTGAGAAACTTCCTTTCAGGCAGACTCATTACGGGGAACTGACCAGACTCCTTCGCACTGGAATAGAAAGCAGGATAGAAGAGGTTTACTTTAACGGGCATCCGGAAAAGAGGCTTCCGGGAAACCTTAACGTCTCATTCAGATACGTGGAAGGAGAAGCGCTGCTGTTGCACATGGATCTCGCAGGCGTTGCTGTGGCGGGCGCATCCGCCTGTATGTCCATCACGGCAAAAGCATCCCACGTTCTTGAGGCCATGGGGGCTTTAAGAGGCGGCGCCGTGGGGACCCTTCTTTTCACCGTTGGAGACGAGTCAAGCACTGATGATATTGACAGCGCACTTGAAGTACTCGAAAAAGTGGTCGAAAGACTCAGGGCGATGTCACCTTTATATAAGAAAAGCTGAGGAACACCCGGAATTGGCCATAATCATGCCATAACAGATCTCGTGGATCCTCTCCCGCCCGGATTGCCACTTATATCACGCTACCGCTCAACTTCAACCTGATCTTGGCTTATTGTCCTGATGATGATATAAAATTTTAATACGGCGGAACCGTAACCGGGCTTCGCGATAAAAATTGCATTGAAGCCGCAGAAGCGCCAGTTAAATAGACCGATGGGATTTAACAATGTATCTACAGCCGGCGGGAGAAAAATTTATCATCCGTCCGATTGGCGTGCGATGATTGCAAAGATGGGCATTGTCTTTTTTCGGCAAGCGGTTCTCACTTAAAACTTAACACGTAAAACTTAAAACCCAACTCAGGGCCGAAGGTCCGCCTCCGGCGTGTGAAAACAAACAAATATCAGCACGAAATTATAACACGCAAAAACGATATATAAGTTAAGGAAAGTATTTAAATGCAGTCGTTTACCCGCTTTTAAATGAACCCGGCAAGGCAGGAGAAACAAAGATGCCTGATCATCAATTGGACAGGGAACACGAAGAACGGGAAGAAGAAAAAGAACAAAAAGAGCCATTGCCCCTCGTTATAGAAATTCTCCCCGGCCAGTCTGGCGTGGGACTTATAGACATATTCCAGCCGGGCGCATACGAACGAAAAACCTTACGGGAGCTTTGCGAGGAAATCCTTCAAAAGGAAGATTGGAGCATAGAAGAAAAGGAAATTCTTGAAAACATTAACAAGCAACTGGACGGTGGAATACTGTTGAGCAGGGGCAAAACAGTGGACAACACCGCGGTGGAGTACGCAAATATTGAAGAAACGGAAGCCGGAGAAAGGTACTTTTATGTTCCCGTAAGAGCGATAAAACCTCAAGAAGGTGGAACATGATGGGAGCTATTTACGGTAGTTCGCTTCCCGTTTCCTGCCTGTTCAGTGCCACGAGAGAAATACTCGTTAAGTCCGGATTTATCTACTTCCCGCTACTGTTTGACGAAGAGCTCGAAAAAGAGCTCGCAAAGTCCGTTGTGATACACAAAGGGTTTCTTGTCGAACTCGACGCGATGCCTTTCGCAAAGGGGATCAGCATAGAAAGCTTTGTTTCCTCCTACCACCTGCTTGCCCCTGAATCATACGAAGAACGTAGAAAAAAGGTCCTGGACAGGTATCCTTTCTTAAAAAGGATAACGGAGTTACCGATAACGGAAAAATTGTGCACTATAATCTTCGAAATCCTTCCCTATTTTACAAGTAAACCTGACAGGACTGCACGAAAAAAGTATACCCGGGAAAGCATAGCCGATTTAATTTCGAAAAAGATCAGCACTGATATAACTTCGTCCGGCAACACTAAGGATCTTTTAAACATCGCGCAACTAAAAGAAACGCTTGATCGCTTGAAAAACGTTAACCCCCCGAGAAAATCTTTCCCGGACGGCATTATGAGCAGGTCAGAATTTGAAATTCACTTCTTCGAACTTCTTGAAAACCAAATACTTAACAAAGAAAGGGAAAACCTGGAAAAAACCATCATAAGGCGGGAGCGGTTTTCCGGGTCGAATGAAAAGGTTTTATCGGTACTGCTGGCCGTGGCAGAAAAGGGAGCCCTTGAAATCAACGGATTCGGTTTTTACGAGACAGGAGTAAAAAGCGAGTTTATCGTCTACAAGCGGACAGGGGAATATGCCCTCCAGGACTATTACGGCAGGGTGTACCTGTTTCCCGATTGCCGGGTGGCAATAAGCACTAACGGCGCCCTGGATCCTTTCGTGATAGAAAATTACAAGCACCCTTTCCTGCAGAAACATGCTCCATCACAGAAAATATGCATGAAGAGCACCTCCGTTCCATCCGTCTTTAATACCAGAAACGCCATCTTCGCGCTTCAGGAAGGAATCAACGCGCTTCTTCACGGCTACGACTACCGGCGAAGAAACGGGTATCACAGCCTGGACACGCTGCCCATGCCAGGCGGGTCAATCAGTTTCGAAGACTTGATGGTATCAAAAGATCACCCTGCGATTAGGGAAGGTAAGGTACAGGTAACGAACAAATTCAGGTAACCATGGATATAATCGCCGAAATAAGAAGGAAGAAAGCAGGGAAAAGGAAGTCTTGCAGACCCTCTCTTACAACTGTTATTTGCGTGGTAATTGACGCTTACCATCTCGGAGAAGACTACCTTGACTTTCTTGCCAAGCCTCTGAGAGAGGTATACGGTGAAACGCCGCCGAATTTTGGCTCCAGGCCAAAAAACCGCATTGAAATACCCATTTTTTACATGGCATCCAGATCAACTTATTTCCTGGCAAAAGAGATAATCAAAAAGAGGAGCAATCCTTTTCTCGAGTACTCGAGGGACCCCCTGGAGATATATCTCAGCAAACCGCTCCACGAATCAAACCCTTTGCTCGAACGGGGAAAGCTTTTAAGGTATCATTTTGAAACCTTGTTGATGGGCAGTCATAAGTTAAAAGAGCTGAAGGAGGAATAATGTATTACTCCATATCTCAACAAAGCAGGCAAAAAATAGAGGACAAGATAGCCGAACTGAGGCGACAGCAAGCCCTGGAAGCGGTAGAACACATAATAGAGTTCAACAAAACACCAACAGAACTCAAGAAAGAAATGGATAAATTTGTAATCGGGCAGGAAAAGGGCAAGAAAACCATGGCCACGGCAATAGCGTTTCATTACAAGCGCCTGGGTACAGCATTGAAAGAGGCCGTGGTACGGAAAGGTGAGGACATTGATGAGGTCCTGAAAACAACCAGAACGCCAAAGGCGAATATTCTCGTGATAGGCCCCACCGGTTGCGGAAAGACATACACGGCGGAGATAGCATCGATGATTGTGGGGGTTCCGTTCGCGGTTGAAGACCTTACCAAGTTTAGCGAAGTCGGCTACGTAGGAATGGAGACGGGAGACATTCTTATTGATCTCCTCATAGCGGCCGATGGAAATCCTCACGTGGCACAGATGGGAATCGTGTACCTGGACGAGATCGACAAAATACTTACCGAAACCCTCGCCTTCAAGGATGTGTCAGGCAAAGGCGTTCAAAAGGGGCTCCTGAAGCTGGTGGAAGGGATGGATAACATTGTGAAAATGGGAAAAGAAAGGATACACCTTTCAACGAAGCATGTTTTGTTCATAGCCGGAGGCGTCTTCGAAGACATTGAGAGCATCGTGAAGAAGCGAATGGCGAAACAGGGCCTGCTTGGCAACTGGAAAGATCACCTGATGGCCGAAGACCTTGTAATGTTTGGCATGGAAAGGCAATTGATGGGAAGGTTCCCCGTCAAGGTTGTCTATGATCAGCTTACCATTCAGGATCTCAAGGATATCATGACAAAAAGCATGGACAGCCCCTTGAAAGCGTACGCCAATGATTTGAAGGCCTGGGACATAGAATTAATGCTCACCGAACAAGCCCTAACCGAAATTTCCAGAAGAGCGGCCCAGGAAGGAACAGGAGCACGTGGGCTTACCAGCGTTCTGCATCGGGTGCTTTTCGAAGACATGTACAGCCTGCCGGGAAACTACACCGGCGAACTGGTAATGGACGAGATGTACGTGAGGAACAAGTTGAGATGAGACTTAAAAGCCTTAAACAGCTCGACAGGACAAAGTTAATTGAAGTAGAACTGGGCAGATTGCCGGAAAGGATCCTGATTGATCGCTACGCCCTCGACAAGGCCTTTAAAATTAGCCGGCTGGTCACGGAACTGCGTGAAGAAAGTATTGAGTGGTACGGCTTTACCATAGGGGAAAGAAAAAGACCCGAGGAAGTAGTTGACATAGGTCTGCCAGAAAATGAGCGAAACGCTCAGCAATATACAAGTATCAACCCTGAAATGATCCTCGATTTTCAGGATTCACTTCCCGGGCATCTCTTAATCAACGGGTGGATTCATTCACACGCGGACCTTGAATTCAAGAGGTTTTCAGGCACCGACGAATCGAACAACAGGACCGTTCTGGAATACGTTTCGCCATCGCTAAAAAAGCCAGTGGCGAAAAAGGAAATCAGGATCGAGGACTGGTCGTTCCTCGAGGAAAACAAGTACGGTAAACGGGACCTGGCGAAAGGCAGCGTGTCTTTAATCACCGATACAAAGATATCGAGTGCCAGGTTGCTCGAAACAGTGTTTGGAAGCTTTTGTTTCTGCATTGTTATAGGAGACAACGGCTGGCACGAACAAAAAATCTGCTACAAGAAACGAGGGATACTGACGGGAGATACAGGCTATGAATGCCTCGAAGAAGCCGAACTTGTTCTTTTCGATTCCGGGAGGAAACTCGTTGAATCCGAAATGGAGTCCCTTGCTTCAAAAGTGAGAGAAAGTATCCGCCCGGTAACTTCCCCTCCTCCTGAACGCCTGGAAAGGATGTAACAGACAGCGCGATTATGTTCATCGACAGGCTCGACAGACAACAAAGAATAGCCGGCTGGAAGCAAGAAGTACTTGAAAGAAGCAGTGTCGTCGTAATAGGCGATGATCCCCTGCTAACTTCTCTTTTTATTCTCTCGGCATCCGCCCTTGGATTGAACAGACTGACGGCCATGGCGCCCGGTCTCAATTCCAGCATCACTGATATCGCACGCAAAATCAACGAAAAAATGGAACTTGCCTTTCTCGAGGGATACTTTGTTCACCCGGCAATGAATTGCCTGCTGCGAGGCTGCAAGGCCATTGTGGATCTGACAGGATACGGCATCGCCAACAAGCTTTCGTTCCACAGGTCCTTCCTGGGTGACGTCCCCACTTTCAGGGGCTTCATCACAGAGGGTGATATCGACGAACTCAAAGTATTTACCTACATGAAAGGAAGGGAATGGGACGAGTTAACCCGGGTTATGTCGCCATCGCAGTTTCCTTCCCCCAAATCCCATGACCCGGTTCTTTCAATTATTCTCTCCGGGATAGTCCTCGAGGAAGTTTGCAGGTTTCTGATGGGCTTTGAAATATCTGACGAAGTTATAAGCTACGGGAGGGAAAAACCCGGAGCCGAGGATTTCAACCTTTCCATATGCGTGGTGGGAGCAGGAGCACTGGGGAACTTTGTAGGACTTGGGCTCGCCCTTTCCGGTTTTAGAAATGTAACTTTCATGGATCCGGATGTCATAGAAATATCCAATCTAAACAGGCAAGTATTCTTCTACGATTCAGTGGGCAAGAGAAAGGCACAGGTACTGGCGGAACGACTTTCGGAGATATTCGAAATAAACGCCAGGTACGATATTTCTTACTTCGATATGCAAACCGATATTTCTTCTTTTGACATTGTGTTTGATTGCGTGGATAATTTCGAAACGCGCTTAGTAATAAGCCGGAAATGCAAGGAAGAGAGAAAATTGCTGATCAGCGGAGGCAGCAGCGCAAGCGCGGGCCAGGTGGTGGTGTACGACCCACGAACCAGCAGGCATACGCCCGCGGAAATCCTTGGCCTCGACAGGATCGTTGACGAAAGAAAGCTTAATCATTACAGGCGACGCAGGGAATCCTGCATATACCGCCCGGAGCCATCCGTGGTGATGACAAACCAGGTGATTGGCGGTTTTATGGTTGATCTGTTCAGGCAGGTGATTGGCGGGTATGAGGTTGACAACATTTTCTACGATTCGAATTCTCCGAAAAAAATTTAAGAGGATAACAGAATTATAACTGCAACAAGAAAAGAGCGCATGCATTCAGCAAACAAAGACTGGGAAAGGTTACTGCTCAGGGTTCAAAAACCCTCTCGCTACCTGGGTGGTGAAGTTAACTCCATAAAGAAGGACTGGAAATCCGCCAGGGTCAGAATGGTATTTGCGTTCCCAGACACTTACGAAGTGGGAATGAGCCACTTCGGTATGTCCCTGCTTTACCACCATGTAAACACCCGGGAAGAGTTCCTCGCCGACAGGGTATTTGCTCCGTGGCTCGACATGGAGAAGGAACTGCGCGCAACAGGCCTTACTCTTTTGAGTCTTGACCACAAAAAACCTTTGAAGGAGTTCGACCTTATCGGTTTCAGCCTGCAGTACGAGC
>JALXAI010000331.1 GCA_026992215.1 Desulfobacterales bacterium
TCCCCGGCACGATGATGATCGGAACTGATTCGCACACTCCCAACGCCGGCGGTCTTGGGATGATAGCGATAGGTGTCGGAGGGCTTGATGCCGCTGAAGTGATGGCAGGACTTGCGTGGGAAACCACGAATCCCTTTATCGTGGGCGTCAGGCTCCATGGGAAACTGGAAGGCTGGGCTTCCGCGAAAGATGTAATTTTTGAAATGTTGAAGAGGTTTACCGTAAAGGGTGGTACGGGCAAAATATTCGAGTACTTCGGTGAGGGGGCAAAAACATTGTCGGCCACGCAAAAGGCCACCATAACCAACATGGGGGCGGAACTGGGTGCGACGACATCAGTCTTTGTTTACGATGAAACCATGGACCAATACCTTCGATGTGTGGGTCGCGAGGAGGATGCGCAATGGGTAAAGTCGGTGTCCGAGATTTTAACCCAGGACGATGTTTGTACAAACCGGCCGGAGAAAGTGTTCGATGAACTGATCGAAATAGATCTATCAAGGATCGAGCCATGTCATGCCGGTCCCGATTCGCCTGATAATGTAATACGAGTCCGCGATTTCAGAAAAAAGGCAGAGGAAGAAGGCTGGCCAAAAACGGTATCCGCGGTGCTTCTGGGTTCTTGCACCAATTCTTCGTACTCTGACCTTTGCGCTGCGGCGCATATCCTTGAACAGGCTGGCAGACGTGGTTTAAAAGCGAAGGTGCCTTTCTTGCTCTCTCCGGGTTCAAGGCAGGTATTCGAAACGATAAAGCGTGACGGAATCCTGAATAAGATCGTCGATTCCGGTGCCACGATACTATCGCCATCCTGCGGTCCCTGCATCGGGCAGTGGGACAGAAAAGACGTTAAAAAAGGCGTACCTAACTGCCTGTTTACAACATTTAATAGGAATTTCAGGGGGAGAAATGACGCCAACCCTGAAACCCGGGCATTTCTGACCTCTCCGGCGCAGGCCGCCGCACTGGCCGTATCGGGAGATGTCGGGTTTGACCCGGCCAGGGATCATCTCACCGGGGAAGAAGGAGAGAAATTTCTTTTTGAGGCGCCGGAGGTACCCGATCTTCCGGCAGATGGAATGGTGCTGACAAAAGAAGGTTTTGTGCCACCGGATGAGGATTCGAGCACAGCCGAGCTGAAGATCAATCCGCAGTCAGACAGGATCGAATTGTTACAACCGTTCGAGGCGTGGGACGGCGGTGATTTTACCGAGTTGCCCGTGCTGGTAAAAACCAGTGGTAAGACAACGACGGATCACATTTCACCGGGGGGAATGTGGTTGAGATTCAGGGGGCACCTGAGAAATATTTCCCGGAATTTTCTCCAGGGCGCAACCAACGCGTTTACCGGTGAAGTGGGCTCGGGAACAAACATATATACAGGTGAAAAAGGGGTTTCTTTCTATGACCTCGCGCTCTTCTACAGGGAAAAGGCCGGCGGATTCATCATTGTGGGGGATGAAAACTACGGGGAAGGATCCAGCCGTGAACACGCTGCCATGACTCCCAGGTACCTGGGGGCAAAAGCAATTATTGCAAGGTCTTTTGCGCGAATTCACGAAGTAAATTTGAAGAAGCAGGGTATATTACCCTTAACGTTCCAGCATCAACAGGACTACGATTTGATCGAAGAAGATGATCTGATTTCTATTACAGGGCTTAAAAAATTACAACCGGGAAAAGCCGTTAGATGCATAATCAAAAAGAACGATGGCACGGAAACGGAAATCTTTCTTGACCATTCCATGACCCGAAAACAAATTGACTGGTTCAGGGCAGGTTCTGCGCTAAACACGCTAAAAAGACAGAGGGATAAAAAGACGCAAGGGAAAAGGTAACCGGGGGAAGCAGGCTCCTTTTCTTAACAAAAACGGGAAGAATTTTTCGAGGTGGGAGTCGTGACGGTCCGAAAATATACTCGAGCACAACGTTTCCGGGTCGTTAGCTTAATACAAACCGAAAAATTGCTACTCTCGGGCAACGGTGCATCACCGTTTATATTTCAGTTTCCCGGTAAACACTCGGCTATCGGGTATCCCCTATGCAAATTACCGCGATAATCCTCCGGATTCTATCCACCCCTTTATTTCTGGTACAATGTCCCTTTCCCACTCCACGCCCAGGCGAAATGTCAGGAAATGGTGGTAGAGAAGATCGATGTGTTTCAATGCTTCTTCGATGAGAAACATCTTTTCGTAGAACCGACCGTCAGGGTCATCGTCTTCCATGGAAGGAGCGATCTTGGGTGTTTTTAGGCCTTTTATACTCCATAACCTGGTGTCAATGGTAAATAGATATTTATTTTCGCCCACCAGTATTTCATATTCTGCTTCCTTGATTTTTTTGCCTTCCTTCAAGGCGGCCCTGGCCTCAGTAAAATCCGCGTCGGGACCGGTACATACGACCTTCTGTCTTTTTCCGTCCAGAACCTGTTCCAGCACTATCCTGTTACCCATGCGAAGCTCGAAACTGGTGTCTTTATCAAGAACTACCTGTCCTTCTTCGGATTCACTGTAAAACCACAGCCAAACAAGAAACTCCGAGCCAAGGAAGATATCGCCGGCCAGCTCACGGCTTCTCGATGCGATGAGTCCGGAAAGGACGTCTTTTTCCCGCTGGCCAAGCCTCGTGTCTTCGAGAGCAAGGGTCAATGCATCCGTGGGTTTTGGGTAAACCTTGAAGTGCCTTTCGAAAAACTCGAGAAACAGATCTATTACCTTTTCCCGGGTGGAACCAAAGAGGAGGTATTTCCCGGACGGGTTCCATATCACCTGAAAGGCTTTCGGACTCGGCAGAATCCGGTTTAGAAGCTTTAGCTCCACTGCTTCCTTGATGTCTTTCCACTCGTTCCGGTGGGGGCGTTTACCCCGGTTCTTTTCTCTGTATTCTTTTTCTGCCCTGTGTAGAAATTGCTTGAAAACTGCCGCGGGAATCCTCCGCTCGTCGACCCGAAAGTTAAAGGCAACGTATTTCCCCTTGTCATAGCTGGCATAAGGGAATTCCGTGTCAAACATGTCATCGATGGAAGAAAGTCCTACCGCCTCTTTCTGGAGGGGTTCGGGATCCTTGAAAGCCGCTTTCCCGAACACTTCAGCCAAAAACGACGCAAGATCGGATACTCTCGGTGCCTCCGCGCTGAACCTGACGAATGTCGACGAAGATGAAAGTACGGGCATTTTATTATTGACTCTCTTCTTCCGGTGTCACCGATTCTTCGGAGTTACCCTGCACCTGGGGCTGTGCCTGGCCGTGTGCAGGCGGAAGCAGACCCTTGGCTCGCAATTTAAGTCGTTTTCTCCTTCTTCTCCTTCTTCGCTCCAACTCCCTTCGTCTCTCAATCTTTTTGTGTCTTGCCATATATAGCGCTCCTCTTTTAAAAGTGCTCCCGCTTATATTCGCTTCGGGGGGCCATCATCTTTTGCTCCATCAACAGTTTTATCCCTGCAAAATCCTTTACTCGTTGTGGAAGGATGCAATTTATCCGAAGAGAACAAAGGAGTCAATGATTATGTTGTGTTTGTGGGTGTTTTGGGAATATAGGAGAAATAAGATAAAATGATTATGGAAGGCTATGGGATTTTTTGATATTGTTTTAGTTAATGGAAAATATTAAACCAGTGGGTAGAAAGTTTGCTTTCATTTCCACGCCTCCCCTGATTAACCCGACCGTCAGTGAAGGAGAAGACAATGGCCGTTATTACCATCAGCAAGGAGTTTGCTACCGACAGCCAGGAAGTAGCCGCAAAACTTGCGGCTAAGTTAGGTTATGAATACATAGGCAAGAGGCTGGTATCCGAAATTGCCAGGCAATTGAAAATTTCGGAGGCGGATGCAGAAACCTTCAGAAAAACTCATCAGAGCAGGATAGTCAGATTTCTTGACCGCTACACGTATTCTGTTATTCAAAAAGTGGTCGGACGAGAGTACAGCAACCTTGATGACGATAAATATTATGAAGTCACTAAAAAACTGGTGGAAAACCTTTACGAGGCTGATAACGTTATAATACTGGGATGGGGCGGTCAGTGCATATTAAGGGGTAGACCGAGGGCATTTCACGTGCGCCTTGTCAGAGACCTCGAATCGAAGATCAGGAAGGTGATGGATCGTTTCAAGGTGGATCAAAAAACGGCAAAAGAAATTATTGAACGGGAAGAAAGGGATTCAAGGGAATACATCAAGCACTTCTTCAAGGCAAACTGGAACGACCCGAGCCTTTACGACCTTGTGATCGACATGGGGAAAAATGGCGTGGATGAAGCCGTTGAGCTGATCATTCAAGGAGTTGAAAAGAAAATCGGCATCTGACACGCTCCGGGGATATCAGTGGTGATCCTCAACCTTGATCCTGCTGCTCACGCAGGCTCTGCATGACCCGGATTTTAGCCTGGCGGCGTCCGAAAGTGAGAAGACTCCAACGATTTCACGGGGAGTATTGCGATGCACAAAGAGCCTGTGAACTTCTGAAAAAATCATCTTTCTGATGGCCTCTTCCAGCGGATCTTCCTCGCTGCATGACTGAACCGGTGAAGACATTATCGCCTTTGCGGGGGCATCCGAAGGAACTGCGTGCTTGTAAGCCAGGATCAGGTCGGTTTTTGAAACCACTCCCGATGGTGTTGAATCGGAAGCGTTAATAAGCACGGCTCCGAAGCGATAAGCGGAAAGCCCTTCCATGATGTCAAATAACGTATCATTTTCTCCATAGCTCTTTACGTTCATTGTCATTACGTCCTTAACCCTGTATTGAAGCTGTTTTCTTGGGTTTGCTCCCGACTTTTTCCTCGCGAAATGACTGTGATCACAATCATGACAATAAAGGTAAAGCAGTCCCACTATGTCAGGATACGCAAGGATACCCACGGCTTCTCCTCCGTCGCTCTCCCTGACGTAGAGGCGATAAATTCCCTTTGATTTCATTCGATCAAGTGCAGCTTCCAGGGATTCATAAGGGTCGCAAAAAAGAGGCGGAGAACTCATGATACTTTCCACCGGGTAGTCAATGGGCAAGCCGGCATAATACGCTCCCATGATGTCTGTTTTCGAAACAACTCCGAGGGGCCTGTTCTCCGGGTCGGTGGTGAGAAGTGCGTTTACCTTGTACTTGATAAAATAATTTATCGTTTTCTCTATGCTTTCGTCTTTGGATACCTGTATTACCTGTCTTCGCATTGCCTCCTTCACTGAGAGGTGGGACAAAACGGTTCTTCTCTTCGACCTTGCCACGGCTACTAACCTCTTTGTTACATAAGTTTTTCCAGCAGGTGATAAAAAAGGTTCGAAATGTAAATAATTCCCAGTATGTTATCCCCGTCAAGCACCGGTATTCTTCGGATATGCTTTTTTATCATTATATCCAGAACCATCATCAGGTGGGTATCCGGGGTTACGGTAATGACGTCGGTGGTCATTATGTCACCGACCAGGATGGATTTTGCCCGGCCACACGCATTTTCCACCAGGCCGCTAACATCAATATCCTTCATCATTCCCCACACGTGGATGTG
>JALXAI010000332.1 GCA_026992215.1 Desulfobacterales bacterium
ATCCCCCTTTTTCTCGATAACTACAAGTGCAGCACCATATTCTCCATCGTCTGTCAAAGACAGATGCCAGGCCACGATCCCTCTTTTTGCGCAGTAGCGCCTGGCGTTTTCAGACAGCTTTATTAATGGTTTCCCCGACTCGTCCGTAACCACTTCCACGTCTTTCCAGCCCACGTGTTTCCCTATGCCGGTACCCAGTGCCTTGGCAAAGGCTTCTTTTGCCGAGAATCTCATGGCAAAACACGGAGCCGGATCCCGTTTCCCCTTGCAATGGCGGGCTTCTTCGGGTGTAAAAAGCCTTTCAACTGCCCTCTCCGGGTTCCTGGAAAGTAGCTTTCTTATCCTCTCAACCCTTATTAGATCCAGTCCCACGCCGTAAATAGCCACCTGCAATCACTCTGTTCTATAAACCTCTCACAAGATAAACCATTTCCCTCACTGCTCTCTCGAAACCTACCAGTACCGCCCTGGCAACCACGGAATGCCCTATGCTGAACTCTTCTATCTCTCTTATACCTTTAAACCACGAGATGTTCCGGTAATCAAGACCATGGCCGGCGTTGACGCCAAGACCTAGTTTTGAAGCCAGTTTTACCGCGTCAAGTATCCTTTCGAATTCCGTTTCCCTGCTTTCCATCGTCTCTGCATCGCTGAAAATACCCGTGTGGATCTCAACGAAGTCGGCGCCAACCCAGTGCGAGGCCTTAACCTGTTCAAGGTCAGGGTTAATAAAAAGGCTCACCGCTATACCCTGGTTTCTAAGCGTTTCCACGAACGGTTTCAGGGTTTCCTTGTTGAGCCCGACATCGAGGCCCCCTTCCGTGGTTAATTCCTGCCTTCTCTCGGGTACCAGCGTGACCATGTGAGGCTTAATCTCGAGAGCTATCTGCTGCATCTCGGAAGTTGCCGCCATTTCAAGGTTCAGTTTCGTTTTCACCGTCTGACGCAGCAGGTGAACATCTCTGTCCTGGATATGTCGCCGGTCCTCTCTCAAGTGAACCACGATTCCATCAGCGCCGGCGAGCTCGGCAATCGCGGCTGCCGTTACCGGATCAGGTTCCCGGACACCCCGGGCTTGCCTTACGGTTGCTACGTGATCAACGTTTATTGCTAGCTGTGGCACGGTATCCATCCCTCCTTTATCTATATCTACACATCGTTACCGGTCCTGTATTACAGTAAGTTTAAAATTTCTTCGGTCTTACGTCTCATTTTTTCTTCGCTGGCGGAATTTTTCTCGTGATCAAAACCAGACAGGTGTAGTATGCCGTGAACAAGTAGTTCTGTCAAACGATCGTCCAGGGTGATTCCACTGTCCCTGGCTTCCTTCCGGGCAACCGGTACGCAAATCACGACATCTCCCAGAACTTCGGGGTGAATGTGCGGAAAATCGCCTTCGGACATGCAGAAAGATAAAACGTTGGTCGGTCCCTGTTTTCCCCGGTACTTCTTGTTTAGTTCTGTCATTAATTGTTCGTCAACCAGTGCTATGCTCAATTCAGCCT
>JALXAI010000333.1 GCA_026992215.1 Desulfobacterales bacterium
CGGGCGACTTTGCCCGAGCAAAGAAACCTATTGCTTCGCGATGATACCCTGTTGTACCCCGGGCACAAGCCAAAAGTTTTGATTTGCGGAATGCGGGTGGTCGAGTTGACTATTCGGGGAAAGGGGTCAAAAAGCATTTTTGCACTGCACAAAGCGCAAGGCGTCAGCCGGCTGACATGTCGCCCGCAGACTGGTCTGCGCATGGGACTAACTGTGCCACAGCCTTTTCTGAGAATGTTATATAAATATGGTGATTATAGTGTGGAAATGCCCGAAACGCAATGCGTTTCTTGTAGGCAGGTAGTACTCAGGATACCTGCCCGTGTTCAAGTATTTCCCTGTAGATACTGGTTGTTTCCACGGAGGGTTCGGTGTTGATCGATGATAGTAGTATACTACGGCAGCGCTTATAGGTCCTTATAGCTTCCGACCTGTGTCCCATTACCTTGTAACATAGCATGATGCGCTGGTAAAAAGCCTCTCGAAGGTTGTCTGTCCGCAATCCCCTCTCGTAGTAATTTATCGCTTCTTCAGGTCTGTCTTCTTCCTCCAGCAATTTCCCCGTAATCCTTATGGTCTCAAGATACTTGTCCCTGAACCGTTCCCTGGGTGGTAACATCCAGGGTTCTTCCTGTTCTATCGCGAGAAAATCTCCCCTGTAAATATTGATTGTTTTCTTGTAGAAGGCAATGGCTTCTTTTTTCAATCCCCGCTCCAGGGTAGTTTCTGCTTTTGAGAGCATCTGGTCGAACAGCCATGTATCGATCATGCAGTAGAGGCGGTTCAGGCTCAGCTTTCCGCCCTTGAGGAGTATCGTGTCCTTCAATCCGACGAGTTTTCTCAGGCGATTTAACGTGGTGGAAAAAGCATTGATTGCCAAATCTCCGTCTGCGTTAAACCACAGCGCATCGATGATCCTGTCCATGTGGACGTCGGTTCCGCCGTACGCTATCAGGATTTTCAGCATATTAAGGGGTATTTTCTGGGTTTTGCCGGAAAAACTAAGGGGAGAGCCATCCTTTTCGATTGAAAAGGTCCCGAGAGTGTATATTCTCAGCGGCCATGGCCAGGTTTCCGTCTCCAGGCAATCCGTCAGGTTCGGTACGAGACGGTTCGCGCGAACCAGCCTCTGCACGTAATCCTTTTCTATGTTTTCCGAAAGAGCTTTTGCACAAAGTCTCGATATGGCGGGGGAGTACCACCACCACGCCATGGTGAAAAAGTTCTGTTTGCTACCAAGAGCCATGGCTTGTTTCAGGGTTTTGAGCCCGTTGCTCTCGTTCCCCGTATCCAGTGCAATTTTTGCCTTCAGCATCAGGCACATGAACTCGAGAATTCGACTGTTGAACCCTCTGGCGGACTCCAGTATTGATGAGAGTTCACGCCTGGCTTTTTCGCATTTTCTGATCTCGTGGAAAATGTATGCCAGTTGAAGCCTGCATACCAGGGTGGGGAAAACGTACCCAGTTTCTTCCGCAATTTTCAATGCTGTCTCGGCATGTGCC
>JALXAI010000334.1 GCA_026992215.1 Desulfobacterales bacterium
CGCGAAGCTTTTTGAGCTGCCCGTTCTTGAGAAAACAGAAGAAGGGGAAAAATCGAGAAGCGTGAGTGAGCTTGATGAGCCCCTGGTAAAGAAGATCAGGGAGAGCAAATTGAAAGTGGACTCAATAGATCCGCTGAGCACCAGGCTGGGTCTTATGGCAAGCGTGGAGCGAAGTGGTGATCTCTGGATCGTGACCTGCTCCCCCGTCTGGACTATCTGGAAAAGTATCCTGGGTGTTCTTATTCTCACGGCCGCCCTGCTCGCATCAAACGCTTACGGAATCATCCATCCCGGGCTCTCCCGGTACTTTATGCTTGTTATTCCGCTGTGTATAGTTGCCATCGGTTTTTCCATCCGGAAAAAGTTGAACGAACCGGAGCAGGTGGCGATTGACAAAGACCGCGTTTATTATCGATACCGGGACAAAAAGAAAGGATGGGTTACCGAGGATATACCACTGGATTCCGTTACTTCCATAAGCATCAAGACCGACCCCTCTCATTTTCGTTCCGCCCCGGACATAGTAATCGAAGGGAAAAACAGGGATATCCGGTTCGGTTGGTGGTTGCCCCGAAAAACCAAGGTCAGGTTGAAAAAAGTGTTGCTGTCAATCATTTCCACCAGCATGCCAGCCTGATCGAAACCAAGCCAAAAGTTGCCGGGAGTTCTCCCCGTATACTGCTTTAAGTACAGGTCTCGCGGCCCGGCCCCAAATTACAGTCACCAGCCGCAACGCCACAATCCTGACAGTAACCGGCAATTGACATCAGGAAAAGTAAAGAAACACGTCCGGAGCCGTGTTTCCGGAAGCTGATTCCTCTATAATCACCGTGTTTAGTATTACATTCTTAGGAAGGTTGTGGCGAAGCTACCTCAAGGAGCTGCTTCATGCCGATGATTTTGAAGATGAAAGAGCAGGAAAAAAGCAAGTCAGGCTACACTAATTAATGTGGTGATTTCAATATTGGAGCATTTTTTAAATCAACCGCAGACACACGCAGACATGCGCAGACCAGCCTGCGGACGACCTGTCCGCCGGCTGATGCCTTGCACTTCGTGCAATGCAAAGCTGTTTTTCGGTTAACTCTTCCAAATTGTCAACTCCACTACCCGAATTGCGAAAATCGGAAATACATTAACCAACGGGTGGGGCAATTTTCAGCTGCCATTTACAGCAATAATCCACTATCGCGAAGCGATAGCTTTCTTTGCTCGGGCAAAGTCGCCCGAGCAAAGATGTCTGTGTCCGTCTGTGTTCGTCTGCGGTTAATTAATCTTATCCGTCTAGTCTCCTCTGATCCTCTTACCCCCTTGTGGCCAAACAACATATGGTTAAGTTTCTGGTTGTTGCTTAATCTAAAATACCCTTTGCCCTTGCGAGCTCTTCTGCCAGCGTGTCGATATAGTTTCGGTTTTCCACTTTCAGGAGCCATTTTGCGGGAAGATTTTCTATTCCCAGGTACGAGCCCGCGATTGAACACGCCATGGCACCAAGGGTATCCCTGTCTCCGCCGTGTAACACGGCACAGTAAAGGCATTTTTTGAAATCTTCGGGAAATTTCAAAAAAGAATAAAGGGAGAAGGGCATGGATTCGTGAACAGCCACGGAGCGACCTATTTTCTTTATCGCTTCTGAGGGAGGTACATCTTTCCTGACCAGGATTTTGAGGAGCGACAACCTGTTTTTGATTTCTTCCGTCCTGGCCGCTTTTTCAAGCTTCTCGATGAACTCCAGGGGATCGAAGTCGTCGCCAGGGCGCATGTTAAAAGCGAGCGCAATTGCCATGGCCTGGATGGCCGCGCCGTCTTTTCCCACGGAATGCGCGTGGGTTACTTCTGCGGAAGCCGCCGCTTTTTCGTAGATTTGATCCGAGTTGGAGAAAAAGAGCCCAACGGGTACAATTCGCATGGTTGCGCCGTTTCCGTACGATCCGCTGCCTCCGAAGAGGGTTCTTGCGGCATCAACGTAAGATAACTTTGAATTTCTGACCATGGAAAAGATGGTCGGAGGACCGCTGGCGTAACCTCTCCACGGCTCGCTGTAAAAATTTTTTGCGAAGGTGTCTCCGATGTCTTCCGGGTCGACGTCTTTTTTGCGAGCAAGCGACTCCGCCAGACCCAGTGCCATGGCCGTGTCGTCGGTGTATACCAGGGTGTCGAGCCTGTATATTTTTGTCTCGAGCGATTCCCTGTCCCTGTATCTGAAGGCGAGTTCACCGATGGCGTCTCCCAGCGCACATCCAAAGAGTCCCCCTTTGATTTTTGAAAGCAGTATTTCCCTGTCCATGGATTCCCGGTGGCGTTTGGCCGACAAATAAATTGTTTTGAAAAGCTCCGATTCAACAGTTTCTATTGCCTAATATAACGCGGGCATGATAAATAAAAAATAGCAAAAATTTATAAACGAAAATCAATCAGATAGATTTGCACCCTCGGGGGGCGATCTGGTCTGAAGACAGATAGGGAGGTACGAGTTGAGTCCGTTTTACAAGAATCTGGCCCTATGGCTGGTAATAAGCCTGGTGGTTATTTTTCTTTTTAACATGTTTAACCACCCTCAGAAGTCCAGAAACGAGATAACATACAGCGAATTTTTGAATTCGGTGGAACGGGGAGAAGTGTCTGAAGTAACGATCCAGGGAAACAACATTTACGGGAAGCGCCTGGACGGAAAAACCTTCAAAACCTTTGCGCCCAACGATCCCGGATTGATCAGCATAATCAGGAAGGCCAACGTGACAATCAAGGCCAAGCCGGAAGAGGAGTCGCCGTGGTATGTCACCGTGTTGATCAGCTGGTTCCCGATGATTCTGCTGATTGCCGTGTGGATATTTTTCATGCGGCAAATGCAGGTGGGTGGCGGCAAGGCGATGAGCTTTGGCAAGAGTCGTGCGCGCCTCATAAGCGACAGTGCAAGGAAGGTCACTTTTGACGACGTGGCAGGTATTGACGAGGCCAAGGAAGAGCTTACCGAGATAATTGAGTTTTTGAGGGATCCGAAGAAGTTTACCCGGCTGGGTGGGCGCATACCGAAAGGAGTGCTGCTGGTCGGAGCGCCCGGAACCGGTAAAACGCTTCTGGCGAGAGCCATAGCCGGAGAGGCGGGAGTGCCGTTTTTCAGCATCAGCGGGTCTGATTTTGTGGAAATGTTTGTCGGCGTCGGTGCCTCGAGGGTTCGTGACCTTTTTGTGCAGGGCAAGAAAAACGCGCCGTGCATTATTTTCATAGACGAGATTGACGCGGTCGGAAGACACAGGGGAGCAGGGCTTGGCGGCGGCCACGACGAGCGCGAGCAGACCCTGAACCAGCTCCTCGTGGAGATGGATGGTTTTGAATCCAACGAGGGTGTGATACTTATTTCCGCGACTAACAGGCCTGATGTGCTTGATCCCGCCCTGTTGCGCCCCGGCAGGTTTGACCGGCAGGTGGTGGTTCCGGTTCCCGACATAAAGGGCAGGGAAGAGATATTGAAGGTTCACATAAGAAATACCCCTCTTGCCGAAGACGTGGACATAAAGGTTATTGCGAGGGGTACCCCGGGGTTTTCCGGTGCTGATCTCGAAAACCTTGTCAACGAGGCGGCCTTGCTCGCGGCCAGGCGCAATAAGGACTACGTGGAAATGGTCGACTTCGAGGACGCAAAAGACAAGGTTATGATGGGGCTGGAGCGAAAGAGCACCATCCTGAGCGAAGAAGAGAGAAGAACCACCGCGTACCACGAAGCCGGCCACGCGCTGGTGGCCAAGTTGCTTCCCCACGCCGATCCCATCCACAAGGTTACCATAATACCTCGCGGCCGTTCGCTGGGGCTCACTCAGCAGCTTCCGGTAAGCGAAAAACACACTTACCACAAGGAATACCTGCTTAACAACATAACCATTCTCATGGGAGGAAGGGCCGCGGAAGAGATTATTTTCGATATCAAAACAACCGGCGCGGCCAATGATATCGAAAGGGCTACGGAGCTGGCCAGGCGGATGGTATGTGAATGGGGGATGAGCGAGAAACTGGGCCCGCTTGCATTTGGAAAAAAGGAGGAACATATCTTCCTGGGAAGAGAAATAGCGCAGCACAGGGATTTTAGCGAAAAGACGGCAATGCTTATCGACGAGGAAATCAAGAACGTGGTGATGCAGAATTATGAAAGGGCAAAGGGTATTTTGCATGAAAACCTTGATATTCTGCACAGGATTGCCGAAACCCTGCTGGAAAAAGAAACCCTGACCAACGAGGACATAAACCAGCTGATCATG
This sequence comes from Desulfobacterales bacterium, assembly GCA_026992215.1. Taxonomy (GTDB): domain Bacteria; phylum Desulfobacterota; class Syntrophobacteria; order B119-G9; family B119-G9; genus B119-G9. Next base: position 4,254 of record JALXAI010000334.1, read on the forward strand.
GAGATGAACCCCGAACTGGGGAAAGAACTTGTGAAGCGAGAAGAAGAAGCTCTCAAGCAGCGCGAAGAAGCTATAAGGGCCAGGGAATCGAAGATAAAGGAGATGAAGAAAAGGGAAGAAGAGAAAATTTCAAGGCCGCCCGAGATACCGAAAGCGGCAGGAGAGCAGGAAGACTCCGAGGAAGAAGAAACCAGGAATATTGCAGAGCTCCCGTAGGTATTGCTGATGTTCGTTCACAAGAGACCGGTATACAATCTCAGGTGCGGTGACCGGGTCCTGGAACTGGGCAAACGCACCGTGATAATGGGAATCCTGAATGTTACCCCCGATTCATTTTCAGACGGCGGCATGTTTCTTTCCCCCGACAGGGCACTCCAGCAGGCCGAAAAGCTGGTGGAAGAAGGTGCGGATATTATCGACGTGGGCGGGGAATCGACGAGACCGTTTTCCGACTCCGTGGACGAGGATGAGGAAAAGCGAAGGGTTATTCCCATAATAGAGAAGCTGGCATCCGTGATCGACGTTCCGATATCGGTAGACACCTGCAAGAGCGGCGTTGCCAGAAGTGCCATGGAAGCCGGAGCCAGCATAATAAACGATGTCAGTGCTCTTCGTTTTGACCCCGAAATGGTGAAAGTGGCCGCCCGAAGCGGTGTGCCGCTTATACTAATGCATATGCTGGGAACGCCCAGAACCATGCAGAAGAACCCTCACTACGATGCGGTTATTGCCGAAATAATGAGCTTCCTGCAACAGAGAATTGATTACGCCACACGTCACGGGGTAAAAAGGGAACAGATAATCGTGGATCCGGGAATTGGTTTCGGAAAAACCGTTAAGCATAACCTGGCGATCTTGAAAAACCTGGATGCCTTTCACCTGCTGAATTCCCCGCTGCTTTTGGGAGCGTCAAGGAAATCTTTCATCGGGCTTGTTCTGGGCAGGGAAAATCCGCTGGAACGGGAACTGGGGACCGGCGCGGTAACCTGTGCCGCTGTTCTCGCGGGGGTTCATATTTTGAGGGTTCATAATGTTTCCGTAAACGTCGAAGTGGCCAGGATGGCCGACGCCATCCTTGATGCGGACGGCTACGATGATTCGTGAACCACTTTAGGCTTGATTCTCCCTCGTAATAATCTATATTGAGAACTCGTTTGAATACCCCTTTGCGGTCGAAAAGGGGTATATCTTTTAGAATACTTACTTTAAGATATGTAACGTTTCAGCG
>JALXAI010000335.1 GCA_026992215.1 Desulfobacterales bacterium
TCTTTATTGCCTGAATAAGCGAACTCTCCGACACTCCTTCCACGTCGTACTCTTCCCTGATCATCTCCACTACTCTTTCAGGAGACACTTCTTTTGCCGGAAAACCCGCCGCGGCTTTCTTTTCGACTTCGGAATGAAGCTGCAGGACAAAGAATCTTATCACGTTTATGAGTTCCCAGTAAGCCCTGGTAATTGCGGGTTTCTCTCCCCTGGGAAGCCCCTCTTCCAGGTACCTGTTAAACAGATCCTTGTTCTTGAGCGTGGAAGCTTCCAGAGGGATGGTCTCCTTCCGCTGGGCCAATTTTGCAGGTTTTGGCGATTCAAGAGATCTCTCGGTGGTGAAGTTAAGCCACGCCGCTTCTATAATATCCGAGGTTTCCCGGATCTCTCTTAACAAAGCTGTGAGCGTGTCCAGGTTTCCTTCCATCTTCGCCAGTATGAACAGGTAGTGAAGCAGCCTTTCCCTGTCCATTGCGTGGCGGGCTCTTATCTTTTCGTCTATTAACCTGACCAGAACCTTCGGGTAGGAATTTTCTATCTCCTCCCCGATGGTGACCAGGAGCTGGCGCCGGCGAATGAGGTGTGTCAGGGCATCTTCTATCAACTGGTCTTCCCATTCCGGATAGCTGTGACACAACTTATCGATTTCCCCGAACAACTCCTCCTCGGTTTTCCCAAGATGGCACAACCTGTCCACGTAGAGCGATAACGTTCCGGGGGTTAACCTGTAGCCGGTATTTTCAGAATTACCCGATTTATTCAAGCATTTGTTCAGAAGCCTTAACTCCTGCTCCTCTTCCTCCAGCCTTTTCACCCTGCTGAATATGTAACCCTTGAGAATTGCGTCTCTCAAAGAAACCATGTCCTTCCACCGTATACCTTCTTTACTTCGCTGAAATCCGTTAAGCTCGTCCCTGTCAACGGTTCTCACCTGCTCGATATAGTCCCGCACTTCGCTCGGAAGGCTTTCCCATCGCCACAGCAGATTTGGGTCTATGTTAATGCCGGAAGAATCGAGCTCCAAGAACACGGCATTTATCCTGTTTGTCAGGGATAACTCGGGCAGGTACTCCCCTTTCAGGGCTACTTCTTTAACCAGGAAATTTACCGTTTTTCGAAGCTTATCCAGGTCATCTATCCTCTCGCCTTTCCTCAGCCGTTCAACCAGCCTTGATTCTTCTCCAAACCTGTCCGAAACCCTTGAGACAAGATTCGTTACATATATGTCAAAAGTCTTTCTCGCGGCCTCGGAAAGTTCCATGTCCCCTTCAATATCATCCTTGATGGTCTCGTAAATCTCCCCGGCCGAAGGGGATGACTCCTGGTGCCAGTAGGCGTTCTTGATTATCTTGGAAAAATCCTCCCAATCCTGTATCTGGTAATCGGGATCACTCATCTGGAGCAGGTCTTCGTTCCACCAGTCAGAGAACCCGTCCATGTACTTTGACAGGCGGTAATTCAAGACGAGTTCCCTGTCGAAGCCTGAAAGTTGGCTTAAGAAGAGCTTGTCTCTGTAATAAGAAGCACTCTGATGCAGGGCATCATGTTCTTCCAGGTAAGGAGCACTCTGTCGTCTCACCTGGATCCTGTGGAACCAATCGTACGCGTCAAAGAATTCCTGCCATGCTGCTTCAATGTATTTTTCCCCGTTTTCAATCAGGAACTGTTTTTCATCCTTACGAAGCCGCTCCGTGGCTTCGAAACCCAGAAAACTCTTCAGCATACCGTAAAGCTCGTCGGGTGACGGCCTCTTGAATATCTGGAGCTTTGCATGTTTTTGTTCAAATAGGTTTTCGAGTTGCTTCCAGAAAATCTGCCTTGTAAGAATTGTTTCGACATCGGAAAAAGCCCTGGCCAGTTCCTCCGGTACCGAGAACAGTTCTTCCTCGCCGGCGGTCCCACCCTCTGTCTTTTCCCCAACTATTGCCATCAACGCATCAAGCTCCCTTTTTAGAACCGAAACTTCCCCGGGAGACATCTGCTGACATTCGTTGGGTTTTTTCCTGTTTCGAAGGAGGGCATACGCAAAATTGAGACACGATGACTCTCCACATCCACCGCAATTTGACTTCGGGAGCAATTTCAGCAACTGGTTTGCATACTCGGCCAGATCTTCTTCAAGTGCCCGGTCAGAGGGTTGAACCTCTTCAAGAACCACCGAATAAATTGACCTCGGAAAGCTGGGATCAGGAATAATATCAATCCCTCCAAGCTTATTTTCCAGGTAGACCCTGAGTTCCTTAAGGTTGTGAGCCACGGCGAAGCTTTCAATGTCCTCTCCTTTTATACACTCCGCGATCTTTCGTTTAACAAACGCTCTCAACTCGTCCTCAGTTTCAATGATCGGTTTTAACCCGGGTAAAAATAACCTGTCTCCTTCTTTCTCCAGGTACTCCCTGCCCCGCTTCAACGCAATCTCTTCAAGGTGACAGAAGGCCGGAGAAAATATCTTGACGATGTCCCCGATTTCCGAAGGTTCGGCCGGAAGCCTGGACAGCCCACTCCTTTTTCTGGCCGTGGCTACAATTACCTTATAGATAGTGGAAGCCCACTCGGGAATTATTTTCAGAATCTCTTCCTCGATTTCCGTCGCGGAAAAAACTTTCCCCTCGCCGCAGCAACTCGAAACCCTCTCTGCCATGGCATCCAGGTCAAGGTAACCCATCAAGAACTTGTAGAATCTTACCGGCGACGAAGGGTATGCTTCCTCGAGATTAATTCCCAGCTTAAGCGCTTCGTCGTAGATCCACCTGTACTCGGTTTTCGATAAGGATTCGAGACACGAGTTTACTGCATCGAGATTGATTTCACCTTTTTCCTGCTCCAGGTAGTTTAAAAATTTCCTGAAAACGACCCACCTGCAAAAGTACTTGAAATCAAACGGGCTTTCTATTTTTCTTGTTTCCAGGACGCGAGCTACGCTTTCAAGGTGAACCGCAAGTTCTTTGTCCAAAAACTCCTGGTAAGCATTTTTGTTCTTGAATTCATAACCCTTTCGGGGGCGTATGAGCTTCATAAGGGGGCCTGCAAGGAAATCCTGCACGTCTTTTTTCAGCTCATCAATTGAAGGGAGCACCTCGGGATCCTCGCTTTTCGCAAGGAACCAGTTAATCGCGAAAAGGGTAGCGTTTCTTATCAACTGGCTTTTGGGAAGAGGCTGGGTTTTGGCTTCACAAATGGCCATAAGCATTTCCCTGCCCTTCCTCGTTTCTCCCACGAATATTTCATCGAGCAGTTTTCGCTCTTTTTCGAGATCATCAGCTATGTTGCCCGTTAACGACACTACATCCAGAAAAATAGGAAGCTTTTTCTTTTCAAACTCGAAGGTCTGATCAAGAGGAACCAGGTTTACCTTGTAGACGTCTCTAAAGTCTTTATGTTCGATGGGAAAACCCAGGGTCTGCAAACGATCAAGCATCTTCGACGGCAGTGGTAATCTTCTTTCCGTAATCACCTGGTCGTAAAGCAACAACATCAAGTCCCTTAACGTGGACATTTCCCTGGTGGTCTTCAATTCTTTTATTCTTGCCTCATCTTCAGGACTTATATTCTCGGACAGACAGAACTGGTGCGCTACCAGGGTAAAATAGATCGCGTGTTCGAGATTTACGTGCGGAAAAAGCTCGGGGCGTACCTTACCGCTCATGCTCCCCGTAAGCTCGTGGCTCAATTCTTCCAGGTCGGCATCTCCGCTGGCTATCAACCTGTCTTCAAGGTAGAGCAAAAACTCACCCAGGGTTTCTATTTGTCCTCCCCTCGCCATGCGCTCTTTCAGCCTTGCAAGTTCATCCAATCGCGATTCCTGCTCGATGGCTTCCTCGCGATGGTATCGCTCCACGGCAAGGAAATGCTGCGCCCAAAAGCCCACCTCCACGGGGTAGCGCTGGAAGAAACCCACATCATCGAGAATCCTGTCAACGATAGTGACGTTTGCACCGGTTTCCCTGTTACTCACCTCCGATGTTAACTGCCTCCTCAGCTCGTAATGGAAACAGTTCTCGAATCCCGATTCGGCCAGTGCCCTTTTCTTACGAATTTTTTCTATCTCCCGATCGAATCGATCCACTTCCTCCAGAATACGGCTTGCCCTGTAACCGACTTCGTTTTCGTCTATAGGCCAGGAAAAGAGAGAGTTGAGCAGGTATATGAGTCTGTTCCGCACTTTTTCCTTTTCTTCCTGAAGCGCTTCCCGGACGATTTCTTTTACTTCCGTTCCTTCCCCGTAAGCAACCTCTCCCGGTCGCCCGCACCAGGATTTAAGAGCCCTTTCCCGTTCCTCAGCAGTTTCACACACGAGCATCAATTGCTGGATAAAATTATGTAACTCTCTCCTCCAAAGTTGATCCGTCATTTTTATGTCCTCCACGCCTTGCATGTTCAATCTGCGGCTTCTCCCCGTCCTAGATGTTGTGCTGAATGTACTTTTTCAAGTCAGGTTCTACCATGTTGTAATAATAATCCAGGTAGAATCCGGGAGACTTTGGTAAAGCCGGCAGGATTTCTTGCGCCAGGTAATTTACGACCTCCTGCTGTATTTCCCGTATCTTCTCTTCGGAAATTTCCTCACCCCGGCTCTTTCTGAAAGATATGCTGGCCAGCACGATCAACTTGAGCTCTTCAAGTCCCTCTCCTTCGAAAATTTCTCTCAGTTCGGGAGCGAAATCTTCAACAAGGATTTCCCGTGTGATCGCCCTGTTTATGTCCTCTCTGTAACACTCTTCGTAGGCGGCGCGGATATCAGAGCGTTCCACATCAGGGTTTTCCTCCAACGCCCTGCACAACTGCGAATTTTTATTTTTCTCCAGCCTGTCCAGCACTGCTCTTTCAAAGTCTTCGGGGTTGTAGTACATTTCTTCTTTTCCGTTCAGATGCACCAGCCTGGATATTTTTTCCCTTATCAGCTCGGCTTCTTCCTCGTCCCACGCAAAAGACGGCCTTGCTGGTATAAAATCACCCGGGGTGTCCCCACTGTGGGATACCGGCTTTTGTTCCTGCGAGGAAGTAGAGCGGGTCAATGTCTCGAAATCGTCTTTTACAACAAGCTCTACTTCAGCCTCTTCAAGCCTCCCCTGGTAGTCAAGGAGCAGCTTCCTGGGGATTTCACCCCTTTCAAACAGGGACGCCACGTATTTCCCGGCTTCTCTCCAGTCGTTTCTGTCGAGGCTGTATTGAAGAAGGGTCAGCACTTCCCTTGCCCCTGCCCTTTCTTCCTTTATTGCATTTCTTGCTCTCAGAATTTCAACCCTGACCACAAGCTGCCTTCTTAACTCCGTTTCTCTCAAGAGTTCCTTGGCACCAATAAACTCGATTTGATTATAATTCTGCAGAAACTCAAGATAGTTACCGTTGACGAGATATCCGAGAAGTTGATCCTTTACGTGTTGTTTAAGTTTCACCTCGTCGCCCGCGGAACAGAGATGCCGGGGAACACGCGTGTGTCTCCGAAAATTCCTCAATTCCAGCGCAGCCAGTTC
>JALXAI010000336.1 GCA_026992215.1 Desulfobacterales bacterium
AGAAGTATAACCTGCCAGAAATCCTCCTTGACCATTTTTATGGCTTCCTCTCCGCTGGCAGCCAGTCCAACATCGTATCCTTCTTCCTTCAGCCAGTCGCGGAGAGCCTCTCTCACCGCGTATTCATCGTCTACCACGAGAATTTTTGCCTTAACTCCCATTAATTCCCCTTATATTGAAAAATATTCTCCAATCTTAACCACACCGCCTCAGATGTCTTCAACCGGCAGGTATATCCGGAAGATGGTGCCCTTCCCCGGCTCACTGTCCACCTCGATTCGTCCGCCGTGCTTCTTTATAATGCCGTAAACCACCGCCAGCCCCAGTCCCACCCCCTTGCCTTCTTTTTTGGTGGTAAAAAAGGGTTCGAAAACGAAAGGTATATCGTCAGGACTTATTCCCACACCGTCATCCTCGACCATAATTTCAACTTCCCTGTCATTGTTTACCGGTTTCGCTTCGATCACAATGTGCCCATTTTTCGTGGTAGCTTCGGATGCGTTGCTCAGCAGGTTTAAAACAGCCTGTTGAATCTGCTGAAAATCGCACGGCACCCTGGGAAGTCCCGGAGAAATTTTTTTCGTCACGTTAATTTCCTTGAGATTCAATTCGTGGCCGATAATAGCCAGGGCACGATCAATGATTTCTCCAATGTCGTTTAGCTTTTTATCCAGGGCGGACTGCCTCGAGAACGCAAGCAGGTCTTTTACTATGTTCGCACACCTCACGGTTTCGGATTCCATAATTCCAAGAAATTTTCTCACGTCCCTTATTTTTTCAACTGGAACGAATTCCTGCTTGAATATCTTTGTCATTAACTTGATGTAGGTTATTACCGCGGATAGCGGATTGTTTATCTCGTGGGCAATGGTGGCTGCAAGTTTGCCCAGTGATACCAGTTTTTCGGAACGAATCAGTTGATCCTGCGCAATTTGCAACTGCTTGTACGCCCGTTCCGTTTCTGCATACAGGTTTGCATTTTCTACCGCCATTCCTATCTGGACACCTATTCCCGTAAGAAATTCCATGTGTTTCATGGTAAATTTGTGCGGATAGTGAGTACTGACGCATAGAATGCCCAGCACGTTACCCTTGGATGTGAGGGGGATATAGACGGCAGCCTGAAGATCCTCCTTGAAAACCGCTTTCTTAAACGGGGTGGGCGCCTTCCTCAGGTCTTCCACAATAATGGCTTTTCCCTCCTCGGCCGCTTTCCCCAGCAATCCTTCCCCAACCCGTCTGAACTTTATGTGAGGCCTGCTTATAAACTCTTCCGACAAGCCGGTGTGAGCAGCAAGGTAAAGAGATTCCTTCTCATCGTCCAGCAGGTAAATCCGCACGCTATCGGCCTGAAGAGTGTCTTTCACGTTGTCAATTACATCGTTCAGGATATCATTCAGGTTCAGCGATCCTCCCACCGTTTTTGCAATGCTGTTAAGCGCTCTCAGCTCGGTATTTGCCTGTTTCAGACTTGCTTCTATTTTCTTCTGCTCTGAGAGATCCCTTATAAAAGTGGCGTACCCGGTGATTTCGCCTGAACCGTTACTCAGCAAATTCCCGGTAATAAGTGCGTGAAACCGGACATTATTCAACCCCTTCATGGCAGTTTCAACATCGCGAATAAAGCCGTTCCTTTTCATACACTCTACCAGGGAATGAAACTCACCTTCGTCGGCAAAAAGTGATTTTAAATTTTCGCTTACCCGGTTCGGGTGATGAGAGTCGAACCCGAAAAGCTTCAGGGCAGCGGGGTTCATATCGATTATCCTGAAGCTGGAATCTGTCAACACGATGGCATCGGCGGATCTTTCGAATATTGTCCTGTATCTTGCCTCCGAGTCCTGAAGCTCCAGGATACGTTCTGCAGTCAGTTTTTCAATCTGTCCTGCTTTCCCCCTGATTTCCCTGGCCAGGTACTTTCTCTTGGTAATATCGGTAGCCACTTCAATAATGTAAGAGACGTCGCCGCACTCATTCTTGATGGGGATGAATTCAACCAGGAATTCACGGGGGTTTCCATGCTTGTCTATCGCACAGGTTTCAACTTGCCTGGATCGTCCGTCGGCAAAGGTTTTCCTGGCTGGGCAACCAGGGCAAACTTCATCTCTGTCCTTCCAGGCCTGGTAGCAAAAATTGTCGGGGTCAGGAGCAAATCGCTGGCGGAAAAGATTGTTGCTGAAGACAATTTTGAGGTCACGGTTCAATATGACAAGGTACGTTGTCAGGCTGTCCAGCAGGGTCTCGTGCCCTTCCCGGGAAACCGGACTTCTCTCCCCAGGCCTTATGCTCCGCCTGAAGTTAATGATACTCTCTCCGTTCACGCCCTTGTCTCGTTTTTTGCCCGCGGCCAATCTGCGGCGCGGCGGCAGTAAGCAGGGTAAAGAATGAGCACGTAAGAAAAACCCTATGCTAATATAGCTATTAAACCATAAAGCTTCGCGGAGGACAAGAAAACAAGCACGGTGCCGGAAAAATAGTCCTTGACAAACGTGGTGCCATAATGTACGAGTTACTTTGTGATTGTGAATATATTCGTGTATTTAAGGACAAAATGTAAAACGTTATGTCCGTAATTTTCCAGTATTTTTTAATCCTTCGAAACATCTTCTTAGCATCATTTTGTTACCGCCAGGCTTAAGGAGTTCAACATGGGAAATAAAAATTCGGGATTGCCGGCCAAGGTTCATGGTTCAGTTATGGTCTTGGGTGGCGGAATTGCGGGAATGCAATCTGCCCTTGACCTTGCAGACTCGGGGTTTTTCGTTTACCTGATCGAGAAATCACCTGCCATAGGCGGGGTAATGTCCCAGCTGGACAAAACGTTCCCCACCAATGAATGTGCAATGTGAATTATCTCACCAAAGCTGGTCGAGGTCGGCCGCCACAGAAACATTGAGCTAATTCCCGGGGCACAGTTGAAGGACGTTTCGGGCGAAGCGGGTAACTTTGAAGTAACCCTGGTAAAGAAGGCACGTTACATTGACCCGGACAAATGCACCGCGTGCGGTGATTGCGCGAAGGTCTGCCCCGTTGACTTGCCAAGTGAATACGACGAAAAGCTTACTACCAGAAAGGCCACGTACAAGCCGTACGCACAGGCTATTCCCGGCAGCTACCTGATTGACAAAAAGGACGTTGCCCCGTGCCGCCAGGCGTGTCCCGCTCATCTCAATGTCCAGGGATACGTTGCGATGATCAAGGTGGGCAAGTACAAGGAAGCGGTGGAAGTCATACTGAGAGATACTCCTTTTGTTGGCACACTGGGCAGAGTATGTCCGCACCGCTGCGAGAAAAGCTGCCGGAGACTGCAGGTAGACGAGGCCATAGCCATACGTGAGCTCAAGCGTTTTGCCGCGGACCAGGTCGATCTTGGAGAGATCCCCGTCCCCGAAATTACCGCGAAAGACGACAAGGTGGCGATAATAGGCTCCGGGCCTTCAGGGCTGACAGCAGCATACTTCCTGGCTCTCGACGGTTATAAGGTCAAAGTATTTGAAGCAATGCCCGAACCTGGCGGAATGCTTCGTTACGGAATCCCGGAATATCGATTACCACGCACGGTGCTGGATCAGGAAATCGATTTAATCAAACGTCTTGGCGTGGAGATAGCGACCAACACGGCTCTTGGCAAAGATATCACTATTGATGACTTGATGAACCAGGGCTACAAAGCTGTTTACCTCGCTTTGGGTGCGTGGAAACCATACAAATTAAACATTCATGGTGAAGATAAGTACGAAGCAGTGGTGGGTGTTGTTGACTTCTTGAAAAAAGTGCACCTGAAAGAAACCACCAAAGTCAGCGGGAAAGTTGTGGTAATAGGTGGTGGTCATTCGGCTATCGATGCTGCAAGAGTCGCGCTTCGCCTGGGTGCCGATGATGTAAACATTATTTACCGCAGGTCACGAGAAGAAATGCTGGCCGAAAAGGAAGAAGTGGACGCGGCCATTGAAGAAGGAGTTAAAATCCATTTCCAGGTTGCACCGCTTCGAATTTCCGGCACCGACGGGAAGCTGGAAGGCATTGAATGTATAAAAACCAGGTTGACCGAGCCTGATACCACGGGAAGGAGGAAGCCGATACCCGTGGTGGGATCCGAGTTCTTTATCGAAGCCGACCTGATAATTCCGGCAATCGGCCAGGAACCCGATCTTTCTGTTCTTTCGCCCAGGGATGGTATCGAGGTGTCCAGGTGGAACCTTGTGGTAGTTAACCCTGCTACCCTGCAGACAAATCGCCCCGGTGTTTTTGCGGGAGGTGATGTGATTACCGGCCCGGCCACGGTTATCGAAGCCGTGGAAGCGGGTAAAAGAGCGGCTTACTACATAGCCGAGTACGTGGAAGGAAAGGAGTTGCCCACGGAACTCGAAGAACCGGAGGATATGGGAGACGACTGGCTCGAAATACCCGAAAACGAAGAAAAGAAGCAAAGAGTTCGTCCACCACTCCTGGAAGCAAGTAAGCGCGTGAAAAGTTTTGATGAAGTTAACCTTTGCCTTGATGAAGAAGCGGCCAAGGAAGAGGCTTCGAGGTGCCTTGATTGCGGTATATGCTGCGAGTGTTTCCAGTGTGTCGATGCTTGCAAGGCAGATGCTATCAACCATTTTGACCGGGACAGTGAAGTTACCGTAGAAGTCGGATCAATAATACTTTCGCCTGGTTTCGATGAGTTTGATCCGTCAATAATTGACACGTACCTCTATGGTAGGCATCCCAATGTGGTGACCAGCACGGAATTTGAACGCATCTTAAGTGCTTCCGGACCCTGGCAGGGTCACCTGGTCAGACCCTCGGACGAAAAAGAACCCAAGAAGATTGCCTGGCTCCAGTGTATCGGATCAAGGGACATCCATCATTGTGCTAACGCCTATTGCTCCGCCGTCTGCTGCATGTACGCCATAAAAGAAGCGGTGATCGCCAAGGAGCACAGCAAAAATGGCCTCGAGACCACGATCTTTTTCATGGACATGAGAACCTACGGAAAGGATTTCGAAAAATACTACGAGAAGGCAAAGGAAGAGGGCGTAAACTTTGTAAGATGCAGGGTTCACAGCGTGAGCAGGGTTCCGGGAACCGATGATCTTGAGATAGCTTACGTTATGGATGACGGCGTCAGGCGTGAGGAAATTTTTGACATGGTAGTCCTCTCCGTCGGTCTCGAACCTTCCAGGTCCGTACCTGAACTCGCCGAGAAGTTCGGGATTGAACTTGACGGATACAACTTTGCTGCTACTTCCAGCTTTAAACCGGTTGAAACGTCAGTTCCCGGCATTCAGGTTTGTGGTGCTTTCCAGGGCCCCAAAGACATACCTTACTCCGTTATGGAAGCCAGTGCCGCAGCCAGTGCCGCAGCCTGCCAGCTGGCTCCTGCTCGAGGTACCGAGGTACGGGAAGTACCCGTGCCAGAAGAGAGAGATGTTTCCGGGGA
>JALXAI010000337.1 GCA_026992215.1 Desulfobacterales bacterium
GGAAGAAAATATTCGCAGGCTGGTTCACGGACCCATCGAAGTGTCGGTAAACGTAAGACCTGCACGGTCGTTTGAGTTCGCGTGTTAAACTGCGTCGCTAACCGTGTAATATTTCCACGAGCCCTGCTTCAGACTCCGGTACCATGGTTCAGAGACTGCATGACAGAGAAAAAAGAGCACGTTTCGGGGGACGGGCTGCTGGTCGTGTCTACAGGAATAATTAGACCTGAATCCGCTTAAAATGAATTCCCGGACAGCTTCAAGTATCGTTACAATAATTTGACAACCTGAATGCTGGCTGATATCTTTAAAACAAATGGGGTTTCATGCAGTTGGGGCAACAGTGAATACATTGGGGTTTACCCGGAATGCAGAAAAACAACGACAGGTCGGACGATAATTTGCAAGTTCCCAACAGATCAACCCTCCCCGGAAGGATCGAAGTTATACAAGTTTCATTCTGTATGGCCTTCAAGTTGGCCTACTACACTTTTGGATGCGTTTCCCGATAGTATCGCGGAAGGCGTACGACACAATGAAGATACAATCCTCCGGGCCAGATTTTTTTTGAGGCTAGCAAAGGCACTGTGATGGATCGACTCGATATCCTTGAGTTGAAAATAAGGAAGTTGCGAGAGGCCGAGCAATACCAGGCTCGCGGGTTACACGAAAAAGCAACCGAGGTTTTCAGGAGCTTGCTGAATATAAAACCTCAGCTGGATGGAGAGGATATAAAAACGAGGCTTTACCAGCAAGCCGAATTTTACGAGGCCAGGGGACGAGTAAAAGAAGCCCTTGAAATATACGAGCGTCTTCAGTCACTGGAAAAGCCCGAAGGTGAAGATGAAGACGAGTTCAATCCTTACGATGATATTTTTTCCAGAGAAATACTCAATAGCGGCATAAACTACGAAAAGCAGGGCAACTATGAAGCCGCATTGAGACAATTCAGAAAAGTGCTCAAAAACAAGGAGCTTTACTTCAAAGCTCTTTTGCACATGGCCAAATGTTACAAGGAAATGGGAAACCTTGTACAGGCTCGCAAAGCACTGCTCCAGGGCATTTCTCACCCCGAATTCCCTGAAGACGAACGTCTCGGGTATCTGGCCCTTAAAGCCCAGGTTGATGCAGCCCTCGGCTTTGATTTTGATGATTCAGCCCGGGAAGAAAAAACGGAAACAGGTGTAGAAAAAGGGGCGGCAAACAGGGAAAAAACTGATCTTCAAGAAGAAAAAACTACCCCAAAGGCCGAGAGAGCTCCCGAAGATCTTCCCCATCAGGAAAAGGAATATCCTGACTCGGAGATGGCAATTACCCAGTCCATCAAAGGGGAAGCCGAGTTCGTGGAGAGACGGAACGCCATAAGGGCTCCCATGGCGACTGAAGTTCAGTACTCCCTGGACAATAAAACATGGTATCCAGCCCAGTCCAGAAATATCAGCGCCAGCGGAATTTACATCGAACTTCCCGAACAGGGTTCCGCCAAGCACAAGCTCCTGGTCGGAGACGGGATACTTTTGAAATTTAAACTGCCCGATTCAAACTATAAAGAAGATATCGAAACCTTCGGTGAGATTACGAGACTGGAAAGCCTCTACAATGACAAGGGAGTGGGTATAGGGGTAAGGTTCTTGACCATCCGTGCCGACCACAAGCATGCCCTCACTGAATTTGTAGAAAAGGTTTTACAAGACAAGGACATTACTAACGAAATACAGATAACATCGTCGGAAAAGGCCAAGAAAAAGAAATATTCCCTGGAACAACCCGAAATCCTTCAGGCCATTCTCAAGAAATTAAGAAGGCTCGAAGAGGAAAAAGAAGACACCAGTCAGCACAAGATTACATTCAAGTGCGAATGCGGCCAGGCATTTAGAGCCCCGGCAAGCTGGGCAGGCCGGCAGGTAACCTGCACGAAATGCGGTAAAACAATCCAGGTGCCCGTGAAAACCCCGAGCCAGCTTTCTCCCGATAACCTGATAGGACAGGTAATAGGAGGCTGCAGGATTGAGAAAAAAATCGGCAAAGGTGGCATGGCCACGGTTTTTAAGGCCCACCACCTGAGCTTCGATATGCCCATGGCCGTGAAAATCCTCCATCCGCACCTGGCCGAATCCAATCCTAACATGGTGGAACGCTTTCTACGAGAAGCACGAGCAGCGGTAAGGCTGAGACATCCCAACATCATTAACGTGATGAATGTCGGTGAAGAAAAGGGCATCTATTACATCGTTATGTCATACGTGGAAGGCGGCAGCCTCGCAATGATGATCAAAGAAAGCGGAAAGATTCCTCCCAAAAGAACCTTTGAAATTGCCCTCGAAGTATCCAGGGCACTCCAGGTCGCGGAGGAACACGGTATAGTGCACAGGGATATAAAACCGGAAAATATTCTTATCGATACCAGGGGAAACGTCCTGCTGGCCGACCTTGGAGTGGCAAAGATGCTTGACACCCCCGAGGAACTCTCGATAACCAGGACGGGGATAGTTATCGGTACAGCCTACTACGTATCCCCCGAACAGATAAGATACGCGAAAGATATCGATATCAGATCAGATATCTATTCTCTTGGCGCTACGATGTATTATATGCTCACCAAAGTACACCCCTTCGAAGGAAGAACCCCCTTCGAGGTCATGCAGAAACACCTAACGTCTCCGCTTACACCTCTGCAGGAACATGATCCCTCGATACCAGACATCGCCTGGAAAGTTATAGAGAAAATGATGAAGAAAAAGCGCGAGGAAAGGTATCAAAACAGCTGGGAGCTGGAAGCTGCTCTTAAGGGTGCTCTTGAAAAACTCGAGAATGAAAAGGAGTAATTCCCCGCTCAGGCAGCCTCCTAACCGTGTGAAAGAAGCTTACCGCCCTTTTTGCTCTTCTCGTATTGTACGTGTTGAGTAGCCTTTCGAGTTCAAGTTTCAGCACATAACATATGATCATTCCGGCATCCGCGGGTACTCGACGTGCTCGTAAATGAAGGATAGCATTTTTTTACGTCCTCGCCTTAATTTTATGTTACCCTATGAAAGAATTCCTGGTTAAATTTAAAACGCCCGGTTTTAAAAGGAGGGAGAAGAATGGAGAATTATCACAGGGGACTGGGATTCAGGTATTTGCTCGATACGAAATATCACCGAGACAAACCGGTAAAAGACGACCTCGGATTTCTGCCGCCTCCGCCGGCAGAAAAAAGCTATTTCAATGCCCCGAGATTTCCTTTACCCGAGCCGAAGCTTGACCTGGGGCACAACCTGTGGGAATGTTTAAGGAAGAGACGATCCATCAGAAAATACAGCAATCAACCGATAACCGTAACCGATCTCTCAAATCTCGTATGGGCAACCCAGGGAGTTACCGAAAAAATCGGAAGACATTTACTAAGAACCGCACCCTCGGCAGGGGCCTTATACCCTTTTGAAACATACCTTTACATAAATAACGTGGAAGGACTTGAAAAGGGATTCTACCATTTGCACGTTGCAAGCTTCAGCCTTGAGCAGTTGAAAACCGGTGAATTCTCACGGGAACTGACCGCGGCAGCTCTGGGGCAGACGATGGTCGGAAGGGCAGCTGTGGTTTTCCTCTGGAGTGCCGTACCTTTGCGTTGCATGGCCAAGTACCGAAACAGGGGAATCCGGTATATTTTCCTGGACCTGGGCCACGTGTGCCAGAACCTGCAGCTTGCGGCAACCGCCATGGGCATGGGGTCAT
Organism: Desulfobacterales bacterium; assembly: GCA_026992215.1. GTDB lineage: Bacteria > Desulfobacterota > Syntrophobacteria > B119-G9 > B119-G9 > B119-G9. Next base: position 3,718 of record JALXAI010000337.1, read on the forward strand.
GCCCGATTGGCGCATTTTTTGACGATGAGTTAAACAACCTCCTGGAACTTGACGGGGTTGACGAAACAATAGTTTACATGAACCCCGTGGGAAAACTATGAAACCTCCCCCCAGACCATTCGACAATCGACTACGGTGGCGCCTTTTTGATGACCGGTAGCAATTATTACCGGATTAAGATCAACTTCCGCTATCATGTTTAAATCACATGCCAGGTAAGATAGCCTTACCATCAGGTCCGCGCAGGCTTCTATATCCGCTTCTTCCCCGGTCCTGTACCCACCGAGCACCTTCGCCGCCTTAGTCTCGTTTATCATTTGAAGCGCTACCCCGGGAGAAAGTGGAGCAATTCGTCTTGACAAATCCTCAAACAATTCAACAAAAATTCCACCCAAACCAAACATTATAACGGGACCAAAATTATCATCTCGGTTCATTCCCACGAAAACTTCAACTCCCGCGGATACCTGTTTTTGTAGCAATACTTTCTTACCAAGTCTTGCCTGGATACCTGTCAGCACCTCCAAAAGGCTGCTCCTGTTTTCTATGTTTAAAACAACTCCCCCTTCGTCACTCTTGTGAATAATTTCGGGATTGGCAGTTTTGAGAACCACCGGGTAACCGAACTCATCTGCGGCCGCCAGAATTTCTTCCTCCTTTTCCCCTACAAGCCAGGGGACCACCTTAATCCCGTAACAGGCGAGGAGCCGGTAAGAAAGATCAACGGGTAACTGTACCCCTTTCTTACCCGGCAAATGATCTTCAATAAGTTCCGCTACCCTCGGAGTAGCCATGCCTGATTTAAAATCGGCTACAAAGGACTGTACCTCACGGTTCTCAAACTCGTACAGCGTATCAAGGGCTCTTATAGCCTCCCATGGATCGTTGAAAATAGGAACACCACACAATTGCCTGTTAATTTTCATCTCCCTGTTGCTGGTGAACAAACAAAACGCCACGGCCTTGTCGTGTTTGGACATAAGCGGTGCGATCTTGCTTGCAAGCTGCCTCGATTTCTCTGCTTCAAAAGGCCCCTGATAATTGTGAATAAAACATGCACCGTCAACATCTTTCCTCTCCAGAGTCATATCAATAATAATCTCGTAGAGATCAAGATCGAACAGGTCTCCAAGGTCAAGAGGGTTCTGGGGCTTGATTACTCCGGCCCTGGAACGTTCTTCGACCAACCTGATTATACTTTCGGGAAACTCCACGAGATCAAACCCGTAATGGGAAGCAGCGTCAGCAGCCACAACGGCATGTCCCCCCGATCTTGAAATAATGGCGAGCCTTCTACCACGCATGGGACTCAGTTGGAAGGCCTTTATCAGCTCAACAGACTCGTTGATGTTCTCGGCTTTCACTATACCCACCTGCTTAAAAGCCGCATCTACCGTTTTCTTGTCAGAACTAAGCGAAGCAGAGTGAGACCTTGCGATTCTCGAGCTTGCCTCGCAGTAATTCGACTTATAAATGATCACCGGTTTCCCGCACTCCGAGGCAAGCTTCATCAGCTTCCTTCCATCGGCAATGCCTTCCAGGTAGATGAAGATGGTCTCCGTGCTTTCATCATCCTTCAAAAAGTCAAGGAGATCATTCTCGTTGATGTTTAACTTATTCCCCATGCTTACGAACTTGCTGAATCCTATGTTCTCGAAGGCCAGGGCGTTTAACATGCATGCACCAATTCCTCCGCTCTGAGCCAGGATTG